>JAHIST010000082.1 GCA_018818145.1 Patescibacteria group bacterium | reverse complement strand
TGCGCTGGTTGAGCGATTTTTTAAATATATTCCGCCTCGCCCAGAAGTTAAGGATTTTTTGTTCTATTTGGGGTAAATTCATGTATGCGAATAGCGCTCGCTCGCCCTCGCCTTGCTCGGTCTCGCGAAATGCGAACGCGCACATACGAATAAATACTCGTTAATCATAGCCAAAAAACTAAAAAAAGTCAACGAAAAAAGAAACAAAAATAAGCCTTTTTAGGCTTAAATAAGCTAAAATATGGCTTTTTCTCAAACGGCTACATTTTTTCCGGCGCCGAAATTCCCATCAAATCCAGCGTATTTTTCAAAACAATTCTGGTTGCCTCAACTAACCCCAATCTGGCTTGGGTTAAATTTTCATTTTCCGAGATTACCCGGCATTCCTCGTAGAACTTATGAAACGCCCGCACCAGATCCAGCGCGTATTGAGGCAAGCGCTGCGCCTGATAATCTCCTGCCGTATCCTGAATAATTTCGGGCATTCTCATTAATTGCCTGATTAAACTGAATTCCGCCTGCGCTGCCAAAAGTTTTGTCAAATCGCTCAAATTTCCCGCTCCAATGTCTTGAACTCCTGATTTTTTGAGAATGCTGGAAATTCTGGCGTAAGCGTATTGCACATAATAGACCGGATTTTTTTGCGAATGCTCGCGCGCCAAATCAAGATTAAAATCCATATGCGTGTCGGGGCTGTACATTAAAAAGAAAAATCGCGCCACATCCAGCGGAATCTCATCCAGCAGTTCGTCAAGCGTGACATAGGTGCCGGCGCGCTTGGACATTTTGACTTCCTTGCCGCCCTCAAACAACCGCACCATCTGCATAATAATAATCTCCAGCTTGCCGGGAAGCCCGAGCGCTTTTTTGGCGGCTTTCAGGCGCGCCACATAGCCATGGTGATCGGCGCCCCAGATATTGATTACTTTATCAAATTTATCAATCGCGAATTTTTTGTAATGATACGCCGCGTCGGGTAAAATATAGGTTGCCTCGCTGTCCCTTTCTCCTTTGTTAGAAGTGACCAATACCCTATTTTTATCATCTCCAAATTGCGATGATTTAAACCATAAAGCGCCTTCATGTTCATAAGATAGGCCTTTTTGCTTTAAATATTCCAGCACCTTATCCATGAGCCCGGCCTGGCGCAATTCGCTTTCTGAAGTCCATCCGTCAAATTTAATTTTCATGCGTTGCTCCACCGTTGGCTTAATCATCGTTTCCATGATATAGCGCGCCGCCTGCTGACCGATTTCTTTGGGATTTTTGTTTCCTTCATTCTCAAATTTTTCGGCCAGTGCCTCGATATATTCGCCCCGATATTGCGCTTTTTCGTCTTTTAAAATTGAATGGCCCAAAACTTCAATCTGATAACCGGCATCATTGATTAAATATTCTCTTTTCACTTCGTATTTGGCGGCTGCCATAACATTCGCCAATACATCGCCAAAAAAGCCCCCTCGCCCGTTGCCCAGCGTCAAAGGCCCGGTGGGATTGGCCGAGATAAATTCAATCTGAATTTTTTCCCCCTGGCCCAAATTCAACCAGCCGTAATTTTCCTTATCTTCCAGAATCTCTTCCACCTGTTCGCATAAATATTCTTTAAGCAGATAAAAATTAATAAAGCCGGGCGGGGCAATTTTTATTTCGGCAAACAGTAATTTTTCCTTAAGCCGTTTGCTTAAAATCTGCGCGATTTTCAGCGGAGATTTTTTGGCCAACGGCGCTATTTTCAAAGCAACATTAGTGTAATAATCGCCGTTTTTCTCGTCAGCCGGACGTTCAACGACAATTTCGGACGCGTCAAAATCGGGCAGCAACTCCTGCATCTGATATTCTCTGGTAGCCTGAATTATAACTCCTTTGATTTCCTCTCTTGTCATGTTATTACCTTACTATGAATTTCATTATAATTTAATGTGTTAATTCTATCCTAAATCCGTGTTAAAGTGAAGTCACAAGGAAAGATGCCCGAATATACCTATAATCGCCACGCCCATTATGAGTACGAAATCCTGGATAAATACGAGGCGGGTTTGGCACTGTCTGGATTTGAAGTAAAATCAATCAGGAGCGGCCATATTTCGCTGCAGGGCGCTTATGTGGTGATAAAAAATAGGGAAGCTTTTCTGATAAACGCCAATGTCCCGGCTTACCAGTCCCAAAATACTCCGGCTGGCTATGAGCCGACTCGATCCAGAAAGCTGCTGCTTCATCGAGCTGAAATTAGCTCGCTAATCGGCAAAACTAAACAGCCGGGGTTGACTTTGGTGCCGCTTCGGGTTTATACTAAATCAGGTAAACTTAAATTGGAATTCGCCCTGGCCCGGGGCAAGAAAGCATTTGATAAGCGCGAGAAAATTAAAAAGCGCGAATTTGAGCGGCAAAAACAAAGAATACTCAAGGGCAAAGAATAAAGATAAGGGAGCGCGTTGATTCGACAGTTGATTTCTTTAAAATAAGCAAACCGAGTTTGCTAGAAACTCGTTAAACTTCAGCAAAACCAATAAGTGCCAACTTATTGAACAAAGTGAAGGCGGCTTTCACGCCGTCATTCGCTCCGGCTTTAGCTTAACGCTTGAGCCCATCCGGCCTGCTGATTCTCAATAGGCAAAGTCGGGTGTTATTTTATTGAGATAGGCAACATCTTTTTCGGGAGATGTCGCTGAAAAATCACCGGATAGGATTTAAAATGTTTTGCCAGGCTTTAAGTTTTAAATCCGAATAAATTAAGCCAGGCTAAGTTTGTAGAATTATTTTAAGGTTATTTTCTGGACGGGAGTTCACTGCTCCCCGCTTCCACCACGTAAAAATTAATCTAAAATTTTATCAATTTTAATCGCGTTAACCATCAAATAAGATCGCCTGAAGTCAGGGTGATAGACGAAAAAGGCCAGCAGATGGGAGTAATGCCTCTTGGTCAGGCGCTAACTTTAGCCCGCGAACGCGGGTTGGATTTGATTGAGGTGGCCGCCAAGACAGTACCGCCGGTCTGCAAAATCGGAGATTTTGGCAAGTTTCAATACCAGAAAGAAAAGCAAAGCCGCGGCCATAAGCCGCATCGGGTTGAAATAAAGGGAATACGCCTGGGCTTTAATATCGCCAAACACGATATAGAAATGAAAGCCCTGCAGGCGCAGAAATTTTTGGGCAAAGGAGACCGCGTGCGCGTGGAAATCGTGCTCAGAGGCCGGGAAAAAGCATTTGCCCATCTGGCTAAAGAAAAACTGGAAGAATTTAAAAATTATTTTAAAATTCCGATAACCGTTGACCAGCCGGTCACAAGGCAACCACGAGGATTCTATTTGATGATAAGCAAAGGGAAATGACATTATGCGAACTATGCAAATAAAATGCTAAAAATGCGAAATGCGAACACGGCTAATAATTTTCGCAGTTCGTAGATTGGCATAAAATTAGTATTTTCGCATTATAAAGAATGAAAACATGTAAATTTGCTACCAAGCGCTTGAAATTAACCAAAAAAGGCAGGGTGCTTTTCCGCCAAGCCGGACAAAACCATTTTAACGCCAAGCAATCCGGCGCCAAAACCAGAGGGAAACGAGGCTTTCAGACGATGTCAAAAAGCCAGAAAAAAATTTTTAAACAGCTTTTAACCTAATAAAATGTCGCGAGTTAAACGCGCCGTTGGCGCCCACAAAAAAAGAAAAAAGATTCTGAAGCTGGCCAAGGGCTACATGTGGAACCGCAAGAACCGCTACAAAATTGCCAAAGACGCGGTGCGCCACGCCCTGGCCCGCGCTTATTCCGACCGCCGCAAGAAAAAAGGAGACTTTCGGGCGCTTTGGAATATCCAGATTAACGCCGCTTGCCGCGAACGCGGTTTAAATTACAGCCGGTTCGTCGCCGGATTGAAAAAAAACAAAATTGAGCTGGACAGAAAGATTTTGGCTGATTTAGCCATAAATAATCCGGAAGTTTTTACTGCAATACTGGAAAAAACAAAATAAACTAAAAAATTCTACCACCTAATAAAAAGCCATATAACTGCAATCGCAGTTATATGGCTTTTTTAAAACAGGCATCCCCTAATTTCATTTTTTAAATAACGCCTTAAAACAAGCCGCCGTTGCTATTCCCAAACTATCCATCCCCACATCTTTCAGTCTCGCCTGGCGTTCCAGCACGAAATACTGGTGCGCTTCGTCAAAAAAAGCGTAGCCAATAGCCAAAATGAGACTCCAAATAAGAGCTTTTTTTAAATCGAGCTTATGCCCAAATCTTAAAGCGCGGAAAATCAGCAAAAATAAAAACCCGAATACCGCGGCGTGGCCGAGCTTTCGCGAAAACACATCCCAAAAAACTTCCATGCCGGAATTTAAACCCGGCCTGCTTGAAAGATAAAAAATAAATCCCGCCCAAACTAAAACCGGCAGCCAATATTTGATAAATTTAATCATAAATAACAATAAACATCTCTACCTTGTATTGTCATTCCTGCGAAAGCGGGAATCCAGTCTGGATCCCGGCTCGCGGGCCGGGATGACAAATTTATGTTTTATAAATTTGTCACTTTTCCATTTTTTATATTTACGCCTTCTCGCATTAGCATCTCAATTTTCTTTTGTGTGCCGTCGCGAAAGCCGCCGACTGTTCCGTCTGATTTCACAACCCGATGGCAGGGTACTTGCGGGTCAAAATTTTTATTTAACGCGTTGCCCACCGCCCGCGCCGCGCCCAAATCCCCCAGCCAACCGGCTACCTCTTTGTAGGTCATCACCTTGCCGCGAGGAATCTTTTTGACGATATTAAATACTCTTCGTTGAAATTCGGTTGAGGAATTCATTGGCTTTTTTTAGAGTTTCTTTATCGGTCTTAAATTTTAATTTTTCCAGCGCCGCTTCAAATTCCAACCACGCATAATCGCTGTGTTCTAAAGATAACTTGACTTCTTTATTTTTTGATTCAGCCAAAAAATAAGTAATAAATTTCAAAACCGTCTCGCCCATTTTCATGCCCCGCTCTAATTGATACTCAAATTTAACCTTGAAAAAAATCCTAATTGTTTCTTTAAAGCCGTCAATTAATTTAACACCCGCTAAACCAGCTTCTTCTTTGACTTCGCGTAAAGCTGTATTTTCCAATTTTTCTCCTTTCTCGATCAAACCCTTTGAAAATCCCCAATTGCCATCCGGTCCGTGTTGAGTTAGCAAATATTCAATTTTCCCTTTGAGGCCTCTCAAAAACACCACCGCCCCGGCTGATTTTTCAATAGGCATACACTAAATTTAACTAATACTCACTAATTCAACCAAAAAACTTCGTTATTTTCGTAAATATTCGTTATTTTCGTGTTTAATTGGCTAAATAGGTCTTATTAATTAATCTTTTTTCCACCGACCAAACCTCACAAATTGACCCCGGGTCGCAAATTGCTTTAACTTTGTGGATATCATTAAAATCGCGCTTGGATAATTTCAGCAAAACTACGGCAATCGGATCCTGATGCGAAACAAAAATCAGATTCTGACCCGGATATTTTTTTATTCCTTTATTAATCGCCTTCAGCATACGCTCGGCCATTTTTTTTAAAGTTTCCCCGGCCGTTGATTTAGCCGGCTGGCGATAATAAAGATAGTATTGCTTGGGATATTTTTCCTTTGCTTCCTGCTTAGTCAACCCTTCTGTGAAGTGGCCGAACGCCGACTCATGCAAATCCTTATCCGTAATAATTTTTATCTTGCCGCCGAGAGTTTTTTTGATTATCTTAGCCGTTTGCTGCGCCCGTTTTTGCGGGCTGGCAAAAATTACGCCGATGCTTTTACGTTTTAAAATAATTCCCGCTTTACGCGCCTGCGCCTTGCCTTTCGCACTTAAGGGCAAGGGTAAATAGCCATAAATTATGTTTTTATGATTTATGACTTCGCCGTGGCGAACCAGAAAAATTTTAGCGAATTTACTTTTCATTTTTTAAAAATTTTACCAATTCTTCATAGCCCATCGTATTTATAGTATCTTTCTTTTCTGCCCAGCCGCGGCGGGCTTGAACAATGCCCAATTCAATGTTACCCAGCTGGGTTTTACTGTGTGAGTCGGTACCGATGGATAATTTCACGCCCGCCTGAACCGCTTTTTTAATATGGACATCATTTAAATCCAGCCGGTCAGGATAGGCGTTAATTTCCAAAACCGTGCCCGTGCGCTTGGCGCATTCCAGCAATTTGGCAAAATCCACTTCGTAGCCGGAGCGGCGCTGAATTACCCGGGCGGTCGGATGCGCAATAATATCAACCTGCGGATTTTCCATAGCGCAACAAATTCTTTCGGTTATATCCTGAACCGACATTTTGAAATTGGAATGAACAGAGGCCAACACAATATCTGCTTTGGCTAAAATTTCGTCTGAAATATCAAGCGACCCGTCTTTTCTGATATTAACTTCCAAGCCCTTCAAAATTCTGATGCCCTTTTGTTCTTTGTCAATTTTTTCAATTTCGGCAAAATATTTTAAAATTGTTTTCTCATCCATGCCGCCGGCAATGCGCAGCTCGCCGGTATGGTCGGTAATAGCAATGTATTCATGGCCCAACTTTTTAGCGGCTTGCGCCATCTCTTCAATTGAATGGGCGCCGTCTGACCAATCCGAGTGCATCTGCAAATCGCCCCTTACATCTTTATAGCCAACTAATTTGGGTAATTCACTCCCCCGACTGGCTTCTATTTCTCCAGTATTCTCCCTCAATTCCGGCTCCATCCATTTCAATCCCAAAATTTTATAAACTTCTTCCTCTGTTTTTCCGGCGACTTGTTTTTTGCCTCTAAACAAACCATATTCATTTAATTTTAGTCTTTTATCCTGAGCCATCTTGCGAAGGACAATATTATGGTCTTTGTTGCCGGTGAAATACTGCAGCGCCGCGCCAAAACTTTCTGAAGGCAGGACTCTGACATCAGCATCTAAACCAATATCCAGCCGCACCGAACTTTTGGTTTCGCCCTTGGCTATAATTTCCTCAACTTCGGGCATCGCGCAAAAATGCTCCATAACTTTTTCCGGTTTGTCCGAAATCGCCAAGATATCAATATCGCCTATCGTCTCTTTCTTGCGCCTGATAGAGCCCGCCGCCACTGCTCTTTCCACAAAATCTAAATCTTGAAGCCTTTTTTCAATCTGGCGCGCCAACGGCAAAATATAGCCCAGCAAAAATCTGCCTTTATCTCCCTTGCTAAATTCAATCCCCCGCAAAATATTTTCTTCCACTTTTGGCCCGAAACGCGGCAATTTTTGCACCAGATGTTTTTTGGCGGCTTTTTCCAAGTCTTCAACTGTTTTAACTTTCAGCTTTTCATAAAGCACTTTTATCATTTTTGGACCGATGCCCTCAATCGCGCTTAAATGCTCCAAGTCTACCGGACAGTCTTTGCGCAATTTTTCATATTCTTTAATCTTGCCGGCCTTGATAAACTCTTCGATTTTATCAGCTATCCCCTGACCCACGCCTTCTATTTCCATTAGCGCTTTGGCTCCTCCTTTTTTATAAATTTCCTCTAAATCCTCTTCCATTGATTCAATTAAGCGCCCTGCCCGCTCATAAGCCTGGGGCTTGAAAGCCACATCGTCCATAACATAATATTCGGCCATCTGATAGAAAATTTTGGCTATTTTTTGGTTTATCATGCTTTTTTTATTATATCGCGTTCATTCCTTTTTTAAAAGAAAAAGCGGACCGAAGTCCGCTTAGACGATAATTTGGTCTTTCCGGTAAACGCGCCGAGCGCCGCCCGGGCAAGCTTCAACGGTTAACAAATCATCTTTCTCTGCTATCACCAAACCAAGCAGTGCGCGCCCTCGGAAAAGCTGGCCGTCTTGATGCCGAAAAATCCTTTTAATCTCAACTTCGTGGAAAACGGGAATCCGGCTTTGAATCTTCCGTAAATATTTCACGTATCGACGGGCGCGCTTAGGACTACGAACGTAAATAATGTGTTTTCGCGCGCATCCCTTTTTTTTGCAATAAGCTTTTTCAATATTATAGCGCCCCCTAACTAAAATCGTAACCAGACAGCCACAATGAAAACATCTAAATTTAATCAGCTGCTCCTCTCTTTTCCTTAGTCCCATGGCCTGCCTCCTTGTAAAGAACTTTAATCAAATACTTCAAAATTTAATTCTTCGGTCTTGCGGCCCTTGGCTTTGGGCGAAAACCGAACAATTAGCTCTTTGGCTTTAGCAATTGAATTATTACTGATTTTGGCACTTTTAATCAAGGCTTCCGGTCCTAGAAAATTCAGGGGGATAATAAAAACATCTTGGCTCTTTCGGGCTGATTTTAAAATTTCATTTTCCTCTTTGTTTCGTCCCAAAATTATCTGCACGCCATTCACCCCGCCTTCTCCGCCGGCTGGCGGATTCGGCGAGGCAAGCCAGAAATGACGTCCCAACCCTACCAAATCAACATCATCAACGTCAAAATCCGGCTTATGCTTCGCTAATTCTTTCAGCCGCTTAGTAAATCCTGCCTGCGTCAGCGCGCAGCCGCCCGCGGGCGTGGGATAATTTTTTATGCCGTATCGCGCCGCTAATTCCATTTGCGGCTGGCGGTTCCGCCCGGAAATCGCCAATAATTTTTCGCGGTCAACCAGACCTTCTTTTTCTGGAACGGTCGACTCCAATAATTTCGCCGATAAAGGACGCAACAGATAACCTTCCAGCCCCGCTTCTTTCTCAACGATTTTTAGCGCCTTTTTATGCTGGGACATTGGCCGCTCGCCCAAAACTTCGCCGGTGGCTACAAAACTATAGCCTTCTTCCCACATAATTTCACCGGCTTTTTTAAGCATTAAAGCGTGGCAGTCAATACAAGGATTCAGCCCCGCGCCATAACCATATTTTGGTTTTTTCAAAACCGCCAAAAAATCTTCGCGGATATTAACTTCGCGCATTGGCACGCCCAGCATCTTGGCCGCCGGCCGCGCTTTGGAAGGCCCACAAAAATTCGTCCGGAAATTTATCGCCTCAACTTCAATTCCCTGCTCCGACAACAACTTTACGGCCAGAATTGAATCCAACCCGCCGGAAAGCAAAACCAAAGCTTTGACTTTCTTTTTCATAAACCTATCTTATCTTAATTTTTATCACCTGCCAATCAAAAAACCCCGCTTTTGGCGGAGTTTTTTGGATTCGCTATTTTATCCCGTTACATCCAGAAAATCTTTGCTTTCGGGCAGGAGATGAATAGGAAGCAAGAAAAGCTTCTTGGATGCTTCGTCCCTTAGCCCCGTTAGAGGCCTACAGAATAAGTCTCTAGCGGGGCTAGGGCGGATGTAACGGGATTTGCTAAATTAGCGATTACCTCTGTCGACGCGGTGCTTTTGATGGCAGTCGCGGCAATAAACCGGTCTGTCTTCTGCCGGCTTGAAAGGCAATTCGGTGATTTGTGCGCCGCAATCAGCACAGGTCCAGTTTCCCTGGAACATCTGGCGCTGAAAACCGCCTTGAGGCCGCTGATCTTGAAAGGCCATTACTTTTTTAACTAAGTCTTATTACCCAACTTTGGGCCTTGAAAATCGGCAGCCTCTGTTGAATAAATAGCTCGTTAATTTTTAAAACTTACTATCTTAAATAATAAAGTCCTTGAACAAAAAAGTCAATATTCAAGAACTAAAGAAGAGAGGCCTGCTTAGAAAAACTTTTTCTCTCTTCTTCTTCAAAAATTTTTATCTTGCCGTATTCGCCGTCGTAACCCGGCTCAATTTTTACCTTTCCTTCTCTCACTCGTTGAATCGCTTGGGCAATTTCGGGGCTCGCGGCGTGCGACAATTCGGCCTCTGAAACCTCCAGCATAATTTTAAATTCATTGCCAAATTTATTAATCAGTTCTTTATACTCTTTTTCCACCCCTTTTGTGCCCACGCCCAAATCTATCGCCTCGCCGATAATTTCTTCCAGCGGAATAAGACTTCTGAAAGGAATCGCTTTTTCCGGCTTAAAACCGACCGCCCTGTCAGCCAGCTCCTCAACGCGGTTCATCACGCCAATGGTCAGGGGCCGGCCGCAAACCGGACATCTGTTTTTATGCTTTTTTGATTCTTCGGGGCTAAAAACTATTTTGCAGTTGCGATGGCCGTCGTAATGATATTTTCCCTCTTCGGGAAAAAATTCTATGGTTTCCACCAACCGGTTGGCAATGGTTTTGGGCGCTCTCGCCCCTAATCTTAAGGCTTCGGCTATCTGGCGAAAACCTTCTATTTTACCTTCAAAAATATTTGCTTCTCGGCCGATGCGGCTGGGGCTGTGCGAGTCGGAGTTGGAAATCAAAGTAATTTTATCAAGGCGCGAGAGCCGCCAGTTCATTTCGGGATTAGAAGACAAGCCGGTTTCAATGGCAAAAATATATTTAGCATAGTCGTCAAAGCATTCTTCAATTGTATTAAAACCGGAGACAGAACCAAAAATAGAAAAGTGCGGGGTCCAGGCGTGGGCCGGCACGAGAATGGCTTCCGGTGAAATATTCAGCGCTATTTTAGCCAGCTCTTTGGCGTCCAGCCCCAAAATCGGACGGCCGTCGGCTTTCAAATTTCCCAGCCACCCCAAGTGAGCGTTAATTTTTTCCACCGCTTCAAAAGAAGGAACAAAAATCATCAGATGAATTTTTCTGGTTCTGTTTTTTTTGCTGTAGATACAGCTTATCTCTGTTGTCAAAATATAGCGCAAATCAGCAACGCCGCCGTTACCGTTGGGCAGGTGCCAGCCGTTGCTGTTTTTAATTTTGCTGTTCTGGCGCAATTTAAAAAGTCCCGGCTCGGCCGGCTCCAGCTTAGTTTTTAATTCCCTAAACCATAAAGGATGGGTAAAATCGCCCGAGCCCAAAAGATTGACGCCCTTGATTTTTGCCCACTTATCCAAATTCTCCAAATCCATATCGCGGCTGGTGGCTCGGGAATATTTGCTGTGGATATGAAAATCTGCGAAAAATTTCATAGAGTAATCAAAAAAGGTGTTTAACACCTCCAATTTTTGTAACGGATTTATTTAAATTTTATCATAAACCGGGAAAAAGTTCTATCTTATTCGCCTATTCGTACGAATTAGACAATACAGATTTTAATGCTTCAGACGATGATTGAAGCATTTGGTTTAACAATCTTTTGGCTTATTTGAGCTTATATTGCACATTCCGGCCAAAAGCGCCGATCTGCTCTATTTTCCCCTCTTTCTCTAGTTCTTCTAAATAGCGGAAGGCCGTGGCGCGGGAAATATCCAGCAAATCCGCCACCTCATTTGTTTTGATCTTTTTCTTATCCGTCAAAAACCCAATAATCTTTTGTTTCCTCTCCTCTTTTATCTCCTGCATCCGGCGGTTAAATTCATCAATGCCCGACACAATATGCAACTGTTCCTCCTTCTCTTTTTTCGTCCTTTCCAGCTCAACCTCCAATTCCTTTGTTCTCTTTCTTTCCAAAAACCAAACCACCCCTGCTCCCAAAATCGCGCCGATTAAAAAATATAAAAATATGGTCATAAATTTAATTTAACCCCACCCGAAGCGATGAGAAGTGGGGGGTTAAATAACGGTACCTGACAACCTTTTATTTTGCTTTTATTTTGACGACACTTTTTATTTTGATAAATTACATTTTCGAAACTTCGTTGATGACACCTTCGATATTATTTTTCTCTACCCATCTAAAATAATAACCCTTTCCGCTTAATTTTTCCCATTCCGCGCCGATTGCTTTTTTGTAATCAGAATCTTCACCGGTCGCCAGATGTTCCCCTTTATATTCAAGCACAAGATAATTTCCGCTTTTTGTTTTTGCGATAAAATCTGGATAAAATTTCTGCTTTTTCCATCCCCGAATATAAAACCCACTCATTTCCGGATTACGAAACCACCAATAGATATTTTCAAGCGAGTTTAACCGACCAGCAAAATCCAACTCTTCTTTATTCATCTTACCCGCTTTTTCATATAAGTGCTTATCAAAATTTTCTTGAGAGACATACGTCAAAATGATATTATCACCAAAAACAAATTGTTCTCCGTGTGAAGAAATTAACTGCCCGTTAAGCAATTCATTGAATCTTTTTTCTGTTAATTTATCAACGATTTCGTCAATCTTTCTTTCAATCGCCTCTTTAATCGGATAGCGATGTGTACTCAACACACCTAGATTATGCCGCAACAACAATTTGTCTACAATCTTTTTCAAATAGTCATTCATCTCGCCAATCGCAATAAATCCTCTTTGAATTTTTGCCCGAAGCCAGAACAATAAATCGTCCTCGGTAAAATCTTTATAGTGATAAATAAAACCCAATTTGCCAGTCGAGTCTTTTATTAATTCTCCCTCTTTCCCGATATCAATTTTTACGATTCTGTTATCATCAACCGGCTTAAAATCAATCTCGGCGTCTTGGTTTTTCAAAACAGCGATATCCCCTATTAAATCTGCAACATAATCCAGCTTCCGAAAAATCTCACCGTCTTTTATATTCACAAACGGAACTGCGGCTTTTTTATCGGCAATCTTCTTTTTAAATTCGTTCGCCGCAACTGCCACGCCACTTGAAATTGGCACTATATCTTCATAGCCGTTTTCCTGCAAACTCTTAATAACCATTTCTGATGTCTGGTTGAAATTTTGAGTCGCGGCAAAAATATAGGCAGAATTTAATGCCGGATCTTCTTTTTCTTCTGCATTTGGCAAACGCATAATGCGGCCAATTGTTTGTTCAACCGAAAGCCGCGCACCTAAATTAGAAACAGAAACCAAAACATAGGCAAACGGACAATCCCATCCCTCGCGCAAAGCATTAACTGTAATGATATAGCGAATCGGACAAGTCTGCCCCAAAAGCGTTTTCATATCTGGCAAATCTTTTTTTCTGCTTGTCTGAATGGCGATTTGCTCTTCTTGTATTTTGGCTTCTTGGATTAAAAAATTCCTTATCTTTTCTACATAAATTCTATTCGCGTTTTCTATATCTTGCTCGGCTTGCAAAAGCATAATGGGCCGAATATATTCGTCCTTGATTTTCTTAGCACGTTTTTCCAAATCACGAAGTTTATCAATACCTTCGTAAATCGTCTCCTGCCACGGCGTTTTGTTCTCTAGATAAATCGGCATTTTAATCATCTTTTCCTCTTTTAACTCCTTTGCCGAAATATTAACTAACACGTTGCTCTGTCCGCGTGGCGTAGCGGTAAATTCTAAAACAAAAGATGGATTCAATCCTCTCAACATTTCAAAAGAAAGTTCTGTTTGCACATTATGCCCTTCGTCCACAATTACTAACGGGTTATGGAGCTTAATTACGTTTGCCAAAGAATATATAATTTCGCCTTCTTTGCTTTTGTCCAAGAAATCAAAATCAACGGCCTCCAGTCCTTCAAAATGCGGCATTAATGCGCCATTGTCCTGATATGCTTTAAGCCATTCCTTGTCTGTCCGCCGAAAAGCACTCAATGTAGAAACAACGATGCAAATATTATCTACTAAATCGTCTTTTTTTATCGCTTTTGCCTCCGCTAAATCAAAAACCTTAACCGCATTATCAAATCTTTGATCTAAAACTTTACGATAATCATGGTTTCGGTCGCGTAAATTATTTAGTGTCTGTTTTTTAATGGCGTCTGACGGCACAAACCACATTACCAATCCTTTATCATTTCGTTCGCCCAAATAATCTTTAAAAATAAGGCCAACAGAATACGCGGCAATCAAAGTTTTCCCGCCGCCAGTCGGCACCTTAATACAAACAAAAGGGCTCCGGCCTAATTCCGAAACCCAATGATAATCTTTTGGAAAATTATCCTGTGCATCCGTGCGCATAATCATAAACGCCACCCCCGTCGCTTTTTCGGTATCGTATTTTTTCATCTCCGCAATGTATTTCTTCAGCTCATCCAGCGTTTTTTGTTGATATTTTTTGAGTTCCATACAAGTCTTGACTGTGGATAACTTTATGATATAATTAAAGCATGGATCGGGGTGTCTCCCGGTCGGTAAGGGGTCCCGCAAGGGACTTTTTGCTTTATCTTAGGGAAAAATCTTTAATCCATACCCATCGTATTTTCCGTCTTTACTGCAATAAAGCTTCTTTTCAATAATCTGAAATGGAATATATGGTTCTTTTGGATTAAGAATATGCCGAGCCACCGGATAAGCGCACAAATCAGCAACTTGCAGGCCAATAATATTATTTCTTTTTAAAAAAGATTCAAAACTATCGATTTTATTTTTTAATCTGTGCGACTCTACATAATAAGTACCTCTGTCTAATATCGAATTATATTGGTCCAATAACTGTCCATCCTCTTTTCTGCCCCGTTTTTCAATTTTTATATCAACGGTAGCCGAAAACGATTTTGCGTCTAAACAAAATATTAACCGCTCTATAATAAAGCCCAAAGAAATAACATACGGATCTTTCGCTCCTTTGCCGTATTTTTTAATATGTTCCTCTTTGTTAACACCGGCTCCAATAATAGAAAAATTAGCGTTCGCGATAATGTCATTTAATTCATTATAAAACCTCTCTTTGGTTTTTAAATCAAACAAAATCTGAAAAGCGCCCTCGCATTTTCTAATGTCCCGCGAATGCAAAATGACTTCGGTGGTTTTAAAAAAATCCATTTTAAAATCATTGATTTTATTTTCTACTCGCGCTAATTCCTTTTGCTCAAAAAGACAACCAACTAATAAAAATAGTGGAAAATTTTTGTCTACAAAAGACAGTCCGTGGTCACCCGTTTCGTCTAAAAAGAAACTATATTTATTATCACTTTCTTCGCTCATGCTTATATTTTAAAATTATTTTTTGTTGGTATTTTTAAATTGCGTATTATTTATAATAGTAAGTAAGTGCGGCAAATGTCACCGCAATAATAGCAGCTACACCAAAAACCCAAAAAGCGATTGTAGTTAAAATTCTTTTCAGTTTAGCTTCCATATAAGCAATTCCTACTGGATTCAACTTCACCTTATTACCTGCAACATCTAGAAACCCTATATACTGAGAATTACCGTGCAAAATTAAAGCATGGAGATCGGGTAAAGACAGACCCCCGCCGGATTTTTTTAGTAACTCGTTTGTCTCCATGTAGATTTTTTCCGGACTCTTATCCTTCTTATATTCCCTGTATATAATTTGAATCGCTATTTTTTCTTTCTCAGTAATCATGTTAGTAAACTTTCACCGCGTACGGAATTTGCTTAAAAATGATTTGGTTCTTTTCTAATGCTTCTTCGTCCAGCAAACATTTATCCGCATAAATTATTTTGCGACCATCTTTGCCCTTTAGTTCTCTCAAAAAATTTCTATCCAAAATATTTTTACCGATGCCGTCAAAAAGCAAAAAATAATGATTGCCGTTAAATTCTCCCAAATAGTTTCCTTTGATATTTTTCTTTTCCAGATTGGTGCGCGTTTCGGTAAAATAAACATACCGCGCCATATCTTCAAAACTGACTGATTTATTGATCGTCCCATCTTTATCAAATAACGGCTCACCTAACTCCACATATTCAAACCCGCCGCCCAACCCCGCGACTTTCACCGCCTTACCATTACTGGTTTTATACGAATACCCCCGCGCCACTCTTTTAACTCTCTCCGCCGTGATATTTTTCGCAATATTCTTTTCCATTTCAATCAAAATAAACTTCCTATTTCCGCCGTCTTCCTTATTCAGATCCAAAACCGCATGACCGGTCGTGCCGGAGCCAGCAAAGGAATCAAGAACTAAATCTTTTTTATCTGTTGATAATGAGAGCAGATGCTTTATAAGTTTTGATGGTTTTGGATGTTCAAATTTTCCTATTCTTCCAAAAATTTCTTTGAGTTCAGTTTTCCCAGTCCTAGTTCTGCCAAAACGCTCATCAACTAAAAGTGTGCGTGGTTTCATGCCATCATCTTTTTCATAATTTTTTGTATAAACATACGGCCATTTAAAAACTAACTCATCGTATCTTTCAGTAACAGTATTCTTTGACCAACGCCAACGAGCAATCTTATTTTTTTGATTTCTGTGCTGGACAATATATTCTCTGCCGTCTGAACCAATAATTGGGTAATCAAGACTTTTCTGATATCCAAGCGATTGTTTGTCTAATCGATCTAGTCCGTATTTTTTTCCATATTCATCCACAAGATTGTAACTTGTTGTTGCCTCTGCCTCCGTGTCTAAAAATAATTTTGGATCAGAAGTTTTGCCATACAGCAAAATATATTCATGATCGGTTGCCACTTCTCCAACATCAGCAGCTCCGCCGGATTTCTTTTTCCAAATAAAACATGCAATAAAATTTTCTATACCAAAAATCTCGTCCATTGTCATTTTTAAATCACAGTGCTCATTGTCATCAATAGAAATAAAAATTACACCATCATCACGCAATAATTCCCGTAATAATCTCAGCCGCGGGTACATCATACAAAGCCATTTGTCATGTCGGCAAAGATCATCACCTTCCGGCCCCACGACTTTTCCCAGCCATTCTTTTATTTTCGGCGAATTTACTTTGTCGTTATAAACCCATTTTTCATTACCAGTGTTATATGGAGGATCAATGTAAATGCACTTAATTTTTCCATAATAAAAAGGCATCAACGCCTTTAATGCCTCTAAATTATCTCCCTCCAAAATTAAATTCTCGCTTTTTCCAAGCGAGTATTTTTGATTCTTTTTCATCAACCTAAACGGTACCTCTTTATCGTGGTTTAAAATTTTCTCTTTTCCAATCCAATTTAATGTAGGCATATACTTTATGATTCAATTATAGCTTTTAATAGCTTCTGAGCTCAAATTTTTCTATCCCCTTTTTCTCCAGCTCCTCCCAATATTTATCCTCTATCTCTGCCTGTTTATGCATAATTTCAAAATCATCCATTTTTTCTATCTCCTGCTGGCTATGCGTCCTGAAAAAATCTCTTTTGGCCAAACGATTTGCTAATTCACTCCAAAAAGCGTACTCGTCATATTCAGAAATATCATCTAAAATTTTATCATTTTCTTTTTCCGACAAAAATTTTTTTCCTTCAAATTCATCAACAATTTTTTCGCAGTCAAAATCTTTCGCATATCGCAAAAGATAATTTTCTAATTCATCTGTCTCGTCGGATTGTTTTTTGAATTTATCATCAACTATATCGCCCAAAAGGCCATAAATATAGCCAGCGCTTGCCAGATAGCGCACCAGCGCTAAAAATTGTTCTCTGTTTAAATCTATTTGCATGAATTTAATAAACCCCCTGCCGGTGGGTTATGGTGATGATAAGCACAATTAATTCGCGCTTTTTGATTTTATAAACAATGCGATACGGCCAAACCGCGTAAGAACGCCATTTTTTATATTCTCCTTCCAATTTTTTGCCCAAATATGGATCGTCAGCGAGATTAACCAAGGCGGCTGAAATTCTTGGCTGATAACGACTGTCAATTTTATCTAATTCTTTTTGAACTCTTTTTGGAATGACCAGTTTGTACGCCATATTTTTTCTTGCCCTTATCGGCTAAAACATAACCCTTTTTTGCCAAAAGTTCATTTAGGGTTATATAATCGCCTCTTTTAAATTCTTCTTCGGCTTTTTTTATACGCTCATTTAAATCCGGGATTTCCCGCATTATTTCCATTGTTTCGCGCCAGGACTCAAATTCCTCGGCGGACATTAAAACAACCTTGGGCCGGCCTTTTTCGGTCAAAGTATAGTATTTACTCGGTTTTTGCACTTCCTCGGCGATTTTGAAGATATTTTTGCGCGCCTCGGAAATGGGAATGATGTTTTTGTGAGTCATATATTTAAAATCCCTCCTACCCTCCCTTTTTCAAAGAGAGGAAACTCCCTCCTTTATAAAAGGAGGGATGGGGTGGATTTTGTTTCTGCTTATATGTACATAATAGCGTACATTGGAATAACTTGTCAATAGCTAAATCAGTTTTTGTTCTTTAAAACTAAATACTTTATTTTTGGTAATTATTATATGGTCTAAAACATCTATACCTATTATTTTGCCAGCTTCAACAAGGCGCTTGGTGATTTTTAAATCGTCTTCTGATGGTTCGGGATCGCCGGAAGGATGGTTGTGCGCAAAAATTACCGAGGCGGCTTTGCTTTTAATTGCTTCGGCAAAAGCTTCCCGTGGATGAACAAGGTTGGCGTTGAGAGTGCCCAACGAAACTTCATGGATTGACCAATTGCGGCTGTCTAAAGCAATCAAATAAAAATGTTCTTTGGTGTAGTCCTTGAGTCTATTTTTAACAAGTTTAAATACTTTTTCAGGATCAATTAATTCTTTACTTTTGTAAGGTTGAATTTGTGTAGAAATTCGGCGGCCAATTTCAAATGCCGCTTTTATTTGAGAGGCTTTGGCTAATCCGATTCCTTTGATTAAAGACAGCTCCTCAATACTTGCTTCGGCTAATTTCTGAAGACTGCCAAATTGCGATAGTAGTTTTTGCGCCGTCACTACCACCGATTCGCCGGCGATACCGCGTCCTAAAATAAGCTGTAATAATTCTTGGGCTGAAAGGGCTTGTTCGCCAAACTTAACCAATCGCTCGCGCGGACGCTCCTCTTTTGGTAAATCATGAATAGTAAATGACTGTTTCATACTCTCATTTTACCACGCTTTTTGATACATTCGGCAAAAACCCCTAAATGCTTCAGACGCTGATTGAAGCATTTAATATCTCGGGTCTCTGTGTGCCCCCGACAGGCCCACTTCGCCAAGGCTACGAGGGCCGAAGGAATCGAACCTAATATTTTTTGTGCCCCCACTCCGAATCGAACGGAGATTTCAACCTCCGGAGGGTCGCGCTTTGTCCGTTAAGCTATGGGGGCTAATTTTGCTCGCATTCGCGAGAGATCCTTCGCTCCGCTCAGGATGACTAATCGCGGCCAAGATTCCCAAAAACAACCAAAACATAATCTGTCCTTGCTGAATATCCCACCAGAAATGGTCAATGAAGCCTATTAACAATAAACAATAAACAATAAACAATAAACAACTTGCTGATAAATCATCTTTATTCTTCCAGGCGCTCTTTAAAGTAAAAAATAAAAAAGCTAAAAAGGCAAGCAGGCCCAGCAGGCCGGTTTCGGCGGCGATCAAAAGATAAATATTGTGCGTTGGCTGATACATCCAGCTTTCAAGCAAACCTAAATTACTATTTGCCCAGACAAAATTGCCCTGCCCGATGCCAAAAATCGGACTACTTTTAATAAAATCCAAAGCAACATTATTATAATAAACCCGCAAGTCAAAAGCTTGGCTCTGGCCGACGGCATTTAAATCATAACGGGCCAAGACATGGGGCCAATAAACAATTAGCAGTAAACAGTAAACAGTAAACAGTAAAACAATAAAAATTACAATCGGGCGACGGGATTCTTTTTGCCTGCCTCGCCGGCAGGCGGGCCGCCAAAAAAGAGCGGATAGCCAAATAATCAATAACGCCAGTCCG
This sequence comes from Patescibacteria group bacterium, assembly GCA_018818145.1. Classification (GTDB taxonomy): domain Bacteria; phylum Patescibacteriota; class Minisyncoccia; order Portnoybacterales; family GWB1-42-6; genus JAHIST01. Next base: position 7,091 of record JAHIST010000082.1, on the reverse strand, counting down.
ACCGCGGTTATTGCGCGCGAAAAAGTAAAAAATAAAGCGACTAATATTAAAACTAACGCAACGCCATAAATTATTTTATGCCAGTTTTTTGATGCCTGATAATTTTTTATAAACAAATAAGCTACACCAAAAATCGCCAGAATCAAGACCGCCGCCAGAATATTTGGGTGCGGCATCAAGCCGTAGGCGCGGATATAGTTTTGGCCGCTGACAACGACTTTAGCCACGCCGGCGAGATTTGGAGCCAGCGGGCTTTCCAGATATTTTATTCCCAGGCTTTTTTGCCCAAAAAATTGCCAGATGGCGACGACGCTTTGCAGAGAAGCGCTGGCGACAAAAATTTGCCAAAACCTGGTTAAATTAAACAGCTGCGCAAAATTATTTTTTACGTATAAAAATAAAGCACCAAATTCCACCAGTTTTACAAACCCATAAAGACTTAACCAAAAATTATTTGATACTGCCAACGACAAACCGCTGATGCCTAAAAAAACAAAAAACGCAATTTCTGTTTTTCCGACTTTTATTGCCGCGTGCTTCCTTAAAATCCGAATCAGCCACAAAAAGATAACCGCCGCAATTAAAAGGTCGGTTAAATAGAGATAAGCCGAAGTCCATTCGTTGAACTCCGGCCTGAAAGCGCGAAGAATAAAGCGACCCTGAAAAAATAGTAAAAAAACCAGCGAATAAAAAAAGAATTTTTCCAATTTTAAAAATTTTGCCATCTATCTAGAAATATAAGCAAACTGATAAATAATGCCCAAAGCGAAGAGAAAAATTATTGAAATTCCCAATAATCTGGCCCAAGGCAGCCGATATTCCGGCTGGCGGTCGCCTTCACGTCGCGCTTTAAAATAAATTAAAATCGTCAAAATGCCGTCCAGCCCGCTCAGCACCGCGCCGATGAAACCGATAACCAAAATAAAATTTTTCACGCCGGCCAGATATGCCGCCAGCGGAATGACGCAGGCCAAAAGAAAAGCCCAGCGGCCCTTTATTCTATAATCGTGCTGATAAATTTTTTTAATAGCGACGCCCAACACCAAAAAGGAAGTGTAGACAGCAAAAAAACCAAAAATCGCTCCCAGTATTATCATCCCTCTGCCAAGATGCGGCACCAGCCCCTCAATCGCCTCGGGCGTTGTCCCTGAGCCGGTAATGCCCACCACCACCAGCGCAAAAAGAAAATATAAAATCGCCGGAATAAACGTGCCCCAAAAAATGGCGGACTTTAATTTCTTTTCCTGCCCCCGCAGAATCTGACGCATTTCCGGAATCGCGGCCGAACCGGCCATGGCAAATAAAATTACGCCGTAGGGCAAAAAAAACTTGCTAAAATTTACAGTGCCCAAATTTGCCATCTGGATTAAAGGCGCCCCTTTTATCAATAAAAGAATCACCGCCAGCAAAAGAAAAGCTGTCATAAAAAGTTCGTTTCTGGCTAAGACGCTAAGCCGCAAAAAGATGCCGAAGGCGCCCAGGGCAAAAAAAATCAGCACCCAGACTGTTTCCTGCCTTTCCAGCAGAGGGCTAAAAACAATTGCCAAAAACTGCCCGCCCAAAATCAGATAGACCAGCAAAGCCCCGTAGTATTCAAATAGAACTGTTCCGGCGGCAATTTTTTTAGCCAACGGACCCAAATATTTTGCCGCGTAGCCGACAAGCCGGTGCGGCTGATTTGTCCGCAAAACTATCTCGCCAAAAAATAAATGGACAACAAGTACCGCCAGACCAATTGCCAGTAAATAAAAAAAGCCGATAATAAATCCGGTTTGCGAAAAAACATAAGGGATGCCGAAAGTGCCGGCGCCCACAATCATGCCAATCAAAACAGCCACCGCGCACAAAAATTTATATTCTTTAAAAAGACTCATTATTTTAAGATACATTAAATCATATAATAAATGTATCTTTCGCGTTATTCTGCGTTCTGTCCCGCGTTGTTCTACGATAAAGTCTCCGCTGAACTACGCTGATTTATACGCCGAACTGCGCGGAGCTTATTGATTTTGTAATTGAAAAAAATTAGAAAAATCGCCAAAAGTTGTTTCTCGCATACTCTCCCCGACTCTCTACATTAATAAAGGATTAACTGAAAAATTTTGGCGAATTAAATAAAGCAAAACCGCGCCCCATAAAATAGAAATGATTGCCACAATCCTGCCGGCTTGCTTCAATTCCGGTTCGGTCAAATAAGCCGCTCCCAGAATTAAACCGGCAAAAATAGGATTAATTAAGGCGACGGCTATTCCCAGCCACAACCACTTTCTGGCAGAAGAAATAACCGGCTTGTCGTTAGAAATTTTTTGCTCTTCCATTTTATTGTATGCGAAAAGCGCAACCTTGCTCCGCTCCTTGGACTCTGCTCGCGCAGGCGACGCCCATACGAATATAAATAATATATACCCCGACTAAAAGCAAAACCATTTTACTATTCTAAAACCCTATAAACCTCATCGCCCTCTTTTACCTTCTGGGCAACTTTTAAGCCAACCGCATCGCCGGTTTTGGCCGCCTCAATTTCCTCGTGCTCAACTTGCATTGAATCAACCGCTTGTTCAAAATCGGTGCTTGAGCCCTTAACGTGAATCTTTTCGCCTCTTGCTAATTTATCGGTCAGCTCAATAATACCCACGCCGATATTGTTGTAGTAATGAGAAATTTTACCAATTAATTTTTCTTCCGCCATATTTCTCACCCCCTTTCGCCATTTTTGTCTGCAAGCGAAGCGAACAGCTACAAAAATGAGCGCCCCGCTCAAATTTTGCCAATCGCTATCGCAATTAAAATTGTTATTTTTAAATTAAATGACAATTCTGCTCGCAGACCGCGCGAGCGAACCCCGCACTATAAATCCTTCGGATTTAAGTACGGGGCAAGTAGCCCAATTAATGGGGGCGCCCTGCCCCGTACCAAACGTGAAGCGTTTTGGTTCGGGGAGCGGTCTGCCATTCTCAAGCCTCGCAAAATTTGAGCGGGGCTGGATTATTTTTTCAATTTTAGTTTATTCTCCTCCTCCCTTTCCCGGAGAAAATTCCACATCAATGTCCTTTTCTTTTTTAATCATTTCAACAAGCCTAGCGATTAATTTTTCCGGGTCCTCGTCATAGATAATTTTTCCTGAACCGCGATTGCCCTTAGCCACTATTTCTTTCAACTGATCTGCCATCCCGCCCGTGCCGGTTAAAATGCCGATTGGCTTTTTGTCTTCAAAGGCAATGGTAAATTCGTTAAGTGTTCCCAGTCGACCGCAAACAATAACGACTGCGTCGGAAGCTCTCGTTAAAATTAAATTCCGGCCGGAATACTCAAAACCCGTATAAATAATTATATCATGATAGTCTGTCGGCAAATGATAGGTTTTAACATGCGATGCTTCCGAAGCTGCCGGGGAAAAACCGATACAGATACCCCCTGCTTCTTTGACGCCAATTGCCGCCCAGTAGGGCACGCCGGTGGTGGCGCCGGTCAAAACCACGCCTCCTTGTTTAACAATCTGGCGCGCCAACTCCTTAGTTTTTTCCATTGTGCCGGACGCACAGCAATCCGTCCGGGCCGCGCCGGAAACACAAATTTTGTATTTAAGATGGCTTTTAGCTAATTCTGGCATTGTTTTTTTAATTTTGGCTAGTGAGGACAATGCGCCAGCAGGCATATTGTCCGAGCGAAGACAAAATATAGATGCAAGACTCTAAAGTTTAATACTCTATATTTTAAGCTAAAATTTATATTTTATCAAACCCCGCACCTTTTCTATCCAAATTCTTTGTTTGATTTTGGTGTTAGCCGTTAGGCGGCTTCGCCTTACAGAAAAGATATTACAAAATTTTTGGACGGAAAAGGTGCGGGGTCAAATGGAAAAACCCGTATCCTCTCTAAAGCTCTGCCACCTCTCCCATTTTTGGCTGAACAGCTTCAATGCCAAGCTCATCGCGGATTAATCCAGCCAGGGTGGCGGATGGTTTTTCTTCACCCTGAACCACAAAAATCTTTTTGATTAAGTGACATCCTTTGTCGCCGTCACTGTAGCAGGGCTTTTGAAAATTGCGCAGCCAATCCATCAAAAAACTCTGGTCAGCGTGCGAAGAATAACCGGAAATCCTTTCAATTCTGGCCCTAATTTCCACCTCTTGGTCCAAAATTTTAATCTTTTTTTCTCCGTCAAATATTTTTCTGCCCAACGTCCCGACTGCCTGATAGGTCACAAAAAGAATGGTAGTCTTGGGATCGCCCAGATATAAAGCTTCGTGGTGTAAAATCCGGCCGCCCTGCGACATACCAGAACCGGCAATAATAATTTTTGGCGGCTTTACCTTGTTGATATTTTTTGATTCCTCGGAACTATGAGTCACGCGCAGACCGGGAAAATTAAAAATATCATCGCCGCCCTCAATTTCAAGAGTGGTTTCTTTATTGTAATACTGCCGGTATTTTTCGTATACCTGGGTCGCCCGCGAAGCCAAAGGGCTATCCACAAAAACCGGCACTACAGGTATGCGTTTGTGTTCAACCAATTCGTTTAAATGATAGAGCAGCTGCTGTGTCCGCTCCAGCGCGAAGCTGGGAATCAGCAGCACGCCGCCCCGATCAATTGTCTCCTCAACCACATTTTCAATCAGCTCTTTGCACTGATCCGATGATTCATGGGTTCTGTCGCCGTAAGTTGATTCAACCAGCACATAATCGGCTTCTTCTAAAAAATCAGGCGGCCGCAGCAGGGGGGCGGGCGGGTGCCCCAGATCGCCGGAAAAAACTATTTTTTGTCCCTGGGCTTCAATTTCTATAATCGCGGAGCCCAAAACATGGCCGGCTTCATAAAAAGTAAAAAAAATATCATCGGCTAGTTTAGTTTTTTGATAATAGTCGGCTCTGACAAAAAGCTGCATTACTTCATCAACCTCTATCTGGGAAAAAAACGGCACAATGCCTGCTTTTCGCGCTTTCTCCTGCAACACTTTGGCGCTGTCTTCCAAGATGACACGAGTGAAATCAACCGTGGGCGGTGTGGCAAAAATTTTTCCTCTGAAACCGGCTTTAACGAGCTGGGGCAGACGGCCGATGTGGTCAAGGTGAGGATGGGTGACTAAAACCGCCTTAATTTCGGCCGCGTCATAGACGAACGGCTCGGAATTTTTATCTTCCAGTTTTTTCTCGCCCTGAAAAAGCCCGCAGTCAATTAAAAATTTTCCTTGGTCGGTTTCCAGCAGATAATTAACACCCGTCACGCAACCAGCTCCTCCAAAAAAATGTAGTTTCATATCTTTTTGCTTTTTACCCTCATCACTTTTAAATGCTTTTGATACCTAAAAACGCTGGGCGTGCGATAAGCCGTCTTGCCCCTCCCCGCTCTGGCTCGCGAATAGTTTTTCATTTTAAAAAATAAATCCGACTTTATTATACCATTTAATAGGCCTTTTGTTTTTTATCCCTTCATCACGCCCATTGGCCTTAATCTGGCCACTTTTTTTGCCAAGCCGGCTTTTTCAATCACCTCAACCACATTTTTAATGTCTTTGTAAGCCAGCGGCGCTTCTTCGGCCAAGCTGCGCGGCGAAAGCGAGCGCACCACGATGCCCTGCTCCTCCAGCTCCTTTTTGACGGCTTGCCCCGAGCGAGCGCGAATAGCCGCATGACGGCTCAAGACCCGTCCGGCGCCGTGGCAAACCGAATAAAAAGTTTCTTCTGCTTTTTGAGTGCCAACCAATACATAGGACGCTGTGCCCATGGTGCCGGGAATTAAAACCGGCTGACCAAGCAATTGGTATTTTTTGGGCAGTTCCTGCCTGCCCGGTCCCAACGCCCGCGTAGCGCCTTTGCGATGAACACAAATCTCCTGGTTTTCAAACTTTTCAAATTTGGCGATGTTGTGGGCAACATCATAAATCAAAGATAATTCCGGGCCCGCCGAAGAACCCAAAACCTTCTGCCAAATTTTTCTAACTGAATGAGTTATAAGCTGACGATTAGCCCAGGCGAAATTTGCGGCGCCAGCCATAGCCGCAAAATAATTACGGCCTTCCTGCGAAGCGATCGGCGCGCAAGCCAATTCTGGATCAGCCAGTTTGATTTTATATTTGGCGGCGACGCGAAGCATTAGGCCAACGTAATCCGTTGCCACCTGATGCCCCAGGCCGCGCGAGCCGCAATGAATCGCAACCGTAACCTGATCCTTGAAAAGACCAAAAATACTGGCAACCTCTTCATCAAAAATTTCCTCAACTTTCTGCACTTCCAAAAAATGATTGCCCGCCCCCAATGTTCCCAGCTGATCGCTTCCCCGCTCTTTGGCCTTGGCTGAAACTGCCTCATCAAGTGCTCCCGACATAGTCCCCTGTTCTTCACAATGTTCAATGTCTTGAGCCACGCCGTAACCTTTTTCAACCACATATTTGACGCCTTTTTCCAAAACATTTTTCAGCGAAGATTTATCCAGCTTAATCCCGCCGCCTCGGCCAACGCCGGAAGGCACGCCGCGCAATAACCCTTCCAACAAAACTGCCGTATATTTTTGCAGATCGGAGAATTTAATCTGCGAAGCCAAAAGCCGCACGCCGCAGTTAATATCATAACCAACGCCGCCCGGGGAAATTATCCCTTCATCCATATCCATCGCCGCCACGCCGCCAATCGGAAAACCATAACCTTCATGAATATCGGGCATGGCCAGCGCGTGATTAATTATCCCGGGCAAGGTTGCCACATTAACCAGCTGCTCAAGCGAGCGGTCGGCAAAAACTTTTTGCAGTAATTTTTCATCAACGTAAATTCGCGCTGGCACGCGCATATCGGCTCTAAACAACTTGGGTATTTCCCACAGATATTCATTTTTTTTGATAATGTCTTTTTTGGTCAGCATAGGAATTTCTTTACCCCGTAGTGAGCTTTGCTCTACTATGGGGCCAGAGATAATCGCTGATTTTAATTAAATTTTCCATATTAATCATGTTTTTATTAAACTACCCCGCCGACGGAGCGGCGGGGATTTCTCTCCATCCGACCGTGGTGGTTACAAAAGTTTTTGCTGTTTGGCAAGCTTATCAAACCTATCTTTCTGCTCCCTGACATATTTGCGTATTTCATCTTTGGTGGTG
>JAHIST010000081.1 GCA_018818145.1 Patescibacteria group bacterium | reverse complement strand
TGAACTTCAATGATAAATATTTTTGCCGATAAAATTTCCGCTCACAAAAAAGACCAAAATGCAGACCAAAATGCAGTGGTAACATTTCCCTCCGATCGTAGAGAAATGTTACCAAATTAAAATACTTTACTTTAAAACCTTAAAGAAAACAAAGACCGCATTAAACCCCCTGTTTAAACACCTTTATATGTAACATTTTCATCCGATCGTAAAAAAATGTTACCAAAGCATTACACAAACCTAAAATACTTCCTCCTATCTAAGCCCGAAAAAATCTTTCAGCTGTTTGTCTCGCCGGCTGATTGAGCGCGTCAAAAAAACTTCAATGTATTGGGAAATGCCGTAAAAATCGCCCAAAATCCCTATTTCCTTCTCGCATTTGAAAGGATAAATAAAAACGCTTTTTTGCAAAGAATAAAACCCCAGATATTTCAGTTTGCTTCGCAGCGAATCCCGGCCGAGCCTTTTGACCTCCGGTATGTCAAAAACGATCACCCGCCAAAACCCATCCCATTTTTTATCGGTAATTTTTAGCTCCTTGAATTTATAATCGTTAATCCGCTTGGCCCCGGCCGGCGTTACGCGATAAAAAACTTTTCCTTTTTGCTCATCTATTTCAATTAATTTTTTCTCATCCAGCCTTTTGATTGCCTGATTCATATAGCGAAGCCTGGCGCCGTCCAGCGCCGCCAGTTTGTTTAATTTTGACATCAGGCTTTCGCGCGAAAAAACAATCTCGCCGGTCGCCAAAATTTTATCAATAGTTAAAAATATATTTTTTATCAGCCCTTTATTTTCCATTAATTTGTTTTTTTAAATTAAACCAAAAGCCCCAATTTCATTTTCTAGTCCTATTGCTCTTGCTCTATTGTAACATTTTTATCCGATCGTAGTAAAATGTTACCGGCTCGGACCGGCCCGGACGGACACGCAATAGTAATAAAAATAGGCTCTTTTCGCTGAAGCGAAAAGAGCCCGAAATTGAATTAAAACTGCCGTTAATTTTCCAACCGGACGACAATTTCTTTTTGGACTTTAAATATCCGCGAGTTTTTAAGATTAGCCAGAAAGATTTCCGGCTCGCCCAGAATAAATCCGGCCAAATTAAAAGCGTCTTCATTGTGCAAACGGACGCAGTTGCGGGTAATTCTTTGGCCAATGGATTTCGGTTCGTTGGTGCCATGAAGCCTAACGACCCGCGCTGTCCTGCCCTGCCAGTCAATAAGAAACTTGATTTTTCCCATGGCATTATTGGGCTCGCGGGGCTTAACCTTGTCAGGCAAAACAATGCCTTTTTTCAAGCGGTCCTGCTTGGTTTTTTCCGTTGGCCACCAAGGAGGATTGACCCAGATTTCTTTTAAACGGCCGACGGCGGGCGGGTTTTTCAAACTTTTTTTTGGCACGGCAATAGGGTAAGAGTGCACCAGCTCTTGGCTTTGGGCGTTGACCCTGAAAAATTCCATTTTTCGTTGAGCAAACTTAGCCACCAGCACAAAACCAGATTGGTCCTCCGGCGCGGCAGCCCAGCTCGTTTCAACCGATATTCCAAGAGAAAAAAACATAAAGCCCAAAACTATAATTTTTAAAGAACGCACGGCAAGACCTCCTTTCTGAAAAAATATCCGTTAATCAAACCTGCAATAATCATCTTATCCTATCAAGCAAAAATTCTCAAGCTGGCATAAGGTTATACCAAAAGCTTTTACAATTACGGAGCTGAAATTCAATAATATATAAAAACGAGCCGATCCCAGTTGGGCAATCGGCTCGCTGTGGCCATATAAGATAAAAAAGCTTGGGGGTATTTAAAATCTAACGACGCAGAGGGCGCATAACATGCGCCGTCCGAAAAGTTAACCGCGAGTCAAAAGTTTTTGCCTGTCTTGATAGGCTATCTGGCTCCCGACTCAACGGCCTGCCGTCAATTCCAGCGGCTATGCTTTCTTTCCTATACCAGGGCTTGCTGGAGCCGACGACGGCAAAGCTATTGTTATTCAGCAACAAACCGGCCGTCTGTTCTTTGGCTCCTATTTTTTCCGGTTTTTTTAAAACATCCTGCCAACTCTTCTGCTTCTTCATAAACACATCCCCCCTTCTTCTTTTTTAAATTGGATGAACCAAATCTGTATTAAAAACGCGCATATAATACAGTAAACATGCTTACCATCAGGAGAAACCAGGTCTGTTACAAAAAACTTTGTCCGACAGCAATCGCAGCGGTCTTGAGAAGCCGGGGCTGGAACTTCTTTTTTTGGCCTTAGGCAGAAAGCCCGGGGTAAGATAAAAACAAGAATGTCAAAGAAGAAAAGAATGATGATGCACTTCGCCGCTAACCAAAACAGCTCATTCATATATCCTTCCTCCTTTCGCCTTTTTTATCTATTGATATTTTTTCCAATTAAAAGAACTGGCCGACAAAAAGGCACAAATTACTTTGTGCCTTTCCAAAAATATCTACTTCATTTTTTTCCGGATGAAGGCGGGAATATCCCACTCCTCGTCCGTATCGTCAATCGGACTGACTTGTCCGGAAAAAGAAGATTTTTTTTGAGGTTGAGCTTGGCCCGCCTGCGCTTCGCCCCGTGTTGGCTCGGCTTTAATTTCTGCGTGTTCCTTTTCTCTCCTTGGCTGCTGTTCGCCAAAACCGGCGGCAATAACGGTGATTTTTATTTCACCTTTTTTGAGCTGCGGATCGGTTACCGCGCCAAAGATAACTTTGGCTTGCGAATCAATAGACTCGGTAATGACTTTGGCCGCTTCGTTAATTTCCATCATCGTCATATCCGGCCCGCCCGAAACATTGAAAATAACTCCTTTGGCGCCGTCAATGGAAAGCTCAAGCAAAGGCGAGCTGATGGCGGCTTTGGCCGCGATGACCGCTCTGTCGTCGCCCTGCGCCCGGCCGATGCCCATCAAAGCGGAGCCTGCTCCCTGCATAATGGCTTTAAGGTCGGCAAAATCAACATTGACCAAGCCGGGGGTAATAATGATGTCAGAAATCCCCTGCACTGCCTGGCGCAAAACTTCGTCCACCACCCTGAAAGCGTCCGTCAAAGAAGTGTTGCGGTCAATGGTCTGCAATAATTTGTCGTTAGGAATGGTAATTAGCGTGTCAACTTTGTCCTGTAATCTTGACAAGCCATCGTAGGCAATACGGGAGCGCTGCGCTCCTTCAAAAGCAAAAGGTTTGGTAACAACGCCCACGGTGAGGGCGCCAACATCCATGGCGGCTTCCGCCACAATGGGCCCGGCACCCGTGCCCACGCCTCCGCCCAAACCGTAAGTTATGAAAATTAAATCAGCCCCTTTTAAAACCTCGTGAATTTCATCGCGGTTTTCCTCGGCCGCCTGGCGGCCGATGTCAGGATTCATACCCGCTCCCAAACCTTTGGTCAGGTTTTTGCCGATCAGCAGCTTTTGGGGAGCCAAGCAATGATGCAAATCCTGCGAGTCCGCGTTAATCACAATCAGTTCCACGCCGTGGATTTTACACTCCACCATTCGCGAAACAATATTCCCTCCGCCTCCGCCCACGCCCACCACTTTAATCTTGGCAAACGTCTCCATGTCTGGTTTTATCTGAGCCATAAGATTAGTTTTTAGTTTGTGTAGTTATTAGTTTTCAGTTAAAAACTATAAGTCTAGAATAATATTTAAGGATAGGATAAAGAAGGAAGGAATGTCAAGCCCCGCTATGAATATTAGTAAATTAGTAAACTTTGTAACAATTAGTAAATTAGTAGAGTTATGGCAGAAAACTCTTGAACCATCTCTTTGCCCGATTCAATACCGCTTTGGCAGACATCATTGAATCGCCGGTTTCCTTGATATTTTCGTCGCTTAGAACCGAGAGAATCAAACCGCAGACAGTGGCAAAACTCGGGTCATCAACCTGGTCAACGATGCCCTCTAAATTTTGCGGCCGGCCGACGTGCACCGGCAGTTTTAATTTCTCCTTGGCCAATTCCACCAGGCCCAGCAATTTAGCGCCGCCGCCCACCAACACCACGCCGGCCGGCAGGAGGCCGGCTCGGTCTATCTTTTTTAATTCTTTATTAACCAAATCCAAAGTTTCGCTGACGCGCGCCTCAATAATTTCGGCAATGTGGTGGCGCGAAATTTGGCCTTCCTCGCCCCCGGCTTTAGCCAGATTAACCATTTCTTTTTTGTTAATTTGCGAAGGCAAAACCGAGCCGTATTCCAACTTTACTTTTTCTGCCACGTCAATGGAAGTGCGCAAACCAATGGCAATGTCGTTGGTCACATGCATACTGCCCAGCGGAATAATCTGACAGCTGATAATATCGCCTTCCTCATATACCGCCATGCCCGAAGTGCCGCCGCCCAAATCCAGAAGCAAAACCCCCAGCTCTTTTTGCCGCTTGGTGAGCACCGCGCGGCTGGCGGCCAGCGGGGCCAACAGCATCCCTTGGGCATAGACATCCGCTTCTTTGACGCACTTGCTCAAATTTTTAATATAAGGCGTGGCGCCCTCTACAATTAAGGCATCAACTTCCAGACGCACACCCTGCATGCCGACCGGTTCTTTGATTGAATCCTGATTGTCAACGCAAAAGCGCCGCGGCAAAACATGTAAAATTTCGCGGTTGGGCGAAAGAGAAATGGCGGAAGATGCGTTAATCACCCGCTCTTTGTCTTCGCGGGAAATTTCTCCGTCCGCCCGCGAAACCGCCACCACGCCCTTGCTGGCGCGGCAGGTGATATGGGAGCCGCCGATGCTCAAATACGCGGCGTCAACGGGCACGCCCGAAATGCGCGAGGCAATGGCCGCCGCTTCTTTGATGTTTTTGACCGTCTCTTCAATATCCACCACCACGCCTTTTCGCAGGCCGCCGGACACCACCCGCCCCACGCCCAAAATCTGGGGAGTGGCGGGATTGCCCTCCTTTATCTGCGCGACCGCAACGGTTACGTTGCAGGTGCCCACATCTAAGCCAATAATAATTTTTTCGCGTGCCACAATAGAAAATTAAATATAAAAAATCAAAATGAAAAATGACAATTCAAAATTTAAAAGCTTTATTCATCCGCGCGCCAAAAAAGCGGCAAAGAAATTTATTTGGTGAATCTAAAAGACGCGACCATCCCGCTCCACTCCGGTATTGATTTCTCTTCAAACCCCGCGTGATTAATGGTGATATATTTGTTATCTTTTGTTTGGACAGTAAAAGGCGGGTCTGTTTTGTAGATATTTTTAAATGCG
>JAHIST010000080.1 GCA_018818145.1 Patescibacteria group bacterium | reverse complement strand
CTTGCCGGCGAGGACAGATATTTTTTAACATTTTGGCCCGCTTCCATTGGAGAAGAACTTTTAGAGAGCCTTGAGTCGGAGATTCAAGTTGAAACCAATCTTTTATCCGACGATAATTTTATGCGCAAATACGGCGTACCGGAAAAATTTCAGGAATACTAGATAAAATTTTCAATTTTCAATTTTTCCCGATTTATCATTGATAAATCGAGGATCCACGATGGCTTCGCCATCGGGACAATTTCCAATAAAGTTCCGCGAAGCGGGACAGAATTAGAAATTAGAGATTAGAAATTGGAATTTCTAAGTGTGGTTGTCTATAAAAAAACTTGACTGGATTCTAATTGCCGCAGCGATGGCGATGTGCGCGATTGGTTCCTTGACACTCTTTGGGATAGACGCCGGCGGGCAGGCCGGCAGTTTCTTTAATAAACAAATTCTTTTTGTCGCCATTGGAGCGGCGGTAATGTTTGGCTTAAGTTTTTTTGATTACAGGATTTTTAAAAATTACACTTTTATCCCGGTTATTTTATATGTAATTTTGCTGATTTTGTTGGTTTTGGTTCTGATTTTAGGAAAGGAAATCAGAGGCTCGGTCGGCTGGTTCCGTTTAGGTGAAATAAATTTTGAGCCGGTTGAGCTGGCAAAAATTATTATAATTTTAGTTTTGGCAAAATATTTTTCAGGCCGGCATGTTGAAGTCTATCGTGTGCGTCACATTATCGCTTCGTTAGTCTATGTTGGTTTGCCGTTGGGTCTGGTGTTGTTGCAGCCAGATTTGGGTTCATCTCTGATTTTAATTGCAATTTGGCTGGGAATAGTCATTTTGAGCGGCATAAAACCGCGCCATTTAATGGTCGTTTTATTAAGCGGTATTATCATTAGCTCTCTGGCGTGGGCTTTTGCGCTGAAGCCTTATCAGCAGGAAAGAATTTTATCATTTTTAAATCCTTCAAAAGATCCACTGGGCCATAGCTATAATCTTATTCAGTCTAAAATTGCTATTGGTTCGGGTGGGCTTTGGGGTAAGGGTTTGGGCCATGGCTCCCAGAGTCAGCTAAATTTTTTGCCGGAAAAACACACCGATTTTATTTTCGCCGTTTTGGCGGAGGAATGGGGATTTTTGGGAATTTTGTTTTTGTTTGCAGTCTATCTTTTATTTTTTTGGCGGCTGATTAAGCTGATTTTTATTTGTCGGAATAACTTTTTTCGCCTCTTTGTCGCCGGATTCGCGCTGATGCTCTTTGCACAAATTTTCATCAATGTCGGCATGAACTTGGGGCTGGTGCCTATAACCGGCATATCTTTGCCGTTCATCAGCTACGGTGGCAGCAATCTTTTGATAAATTTCATCGCGCTGGGAATAGTCCAAAGCATTGCCGTTCGGACAAAAACTAGCACGGTTAATATAAGAGAAGAAATCTAAATGAAGAAAATATTTACAAATTTAAAAATTAGGCGCGTCAATCGAGAGGATTTGCCCGAAATTATAAAAATTATTAAAAAATCCTATCATAAAAAATACGCAGCAGCCGGAGAATATTATTCGGTTCAACAATTTACCGACCCCAATTATGCAACCGAAAACGGTCCGTATTATTCTTTGGGGATTTTTGTAGAAAGTATGATTTCTGATTTAAAAAATAAGTTTAAAAAGCCATTTGAATTTTTTGTCGCCGAATTCAACAAAGAGCTCATAGCATTTATAATTTTAGAAAAGAACAGGCAAACATTTTGGGTTAATAATGTTATTGTAAAAAAAGAATTTCAGGGAAAAGATATCGGAAGACGTCTGTTTGAATTTGTGGTAAAGAATAAAAAACCTGTGTATTTATGGGTTAATTCAAAAAACCCGGCTAAAAAATTTTGGTCAGAACTCGGTTTTAAAGAAATATTACAAGAAACACTGATGTTTAGAAGTTAAATGTTTTATACGCCGCGATTTATGAGGGGTCTGACCCCGTTAGAAGTCCAGCCAAGATAGAGGACGAAGCTATGTTTGTAAGCGAATTCGTCTGCCTGCCGCCTGGCGGCTTTTT
>JAHIST010000079.1 GCA_018818145.1 Patescibacteria group bacterium | reverse complement strand
TGTATTTGGCGGGGACTTCCGAGCCAGCGCTTTTGGCATATTTTTCAGACCGGACTTTGGCAGAAAAAGATTTGCCAATAAAGGCCTGCAGTTTTTCCACTTGTTATCGTTCCGAGGCCGGCAGTTATGGCAAAGACACGCGGGGCTTGTATCGTTTACATGAATTCGCCAAAGTGGAGCAAGTGGTGCTTTGTAAAAATGATTTAGTCCAATCAAACGAATGGCTGGAAAAAATGAGAGGAATTTCGGAAGGTATTATGCGGGACTTGGAATTGCCCTATCGGGTGGTGCAAAATGCATCCGGCGACATGGGTGTGGGCAAACATAAAATGTATGACATTGAAACCTGGATGCCGAGCCGTTTAAATTTTGGCGAGACGCATTCGGATTCCAATTTAACCGACTGGCAGTCGCGGCGCCTGAACATTAAATATGAAGACGCACGAGGCGAAACAAAATTCGTTCATGCGCTAAACAACACGGTCATCGCTTCGCCAAGAATCCTAATTGCCATTTTGGAAAATTACCAGCAGCCGGACGGGTCGGTTGAAGTGCCAAAAGTTTTGTGGGATTTGTGCGGGTTCAAAAAAATAGGAAAATGAAAAAGTCCCGCCCCCGGGCGGGACTTTTTAGGTTTTTATGTTTTTTTATCGCAACAAAAAAAATGCCCGCCAGTCGGTTTTTGCCGCGCCGGCGGCGGATGTCTTGTCTAAAAAGCCCAAAAGCCAGTCAAGGAAAATAAATTGGAAGGCTTGGTTTTTTGGAATTTTTTTGATTTTGGCGTTGGCGGGGCTTGTTTATATTTTTGTTTTTTCGCCGATTTTTAAAATCAAAAGCATAAAAATAAACGGCAGTAATTTAATTGCCGAAGAGCAAATTCGCGCGCGAGTTATAAATGTTTTACAGGATAAATTTTTTAAAATAATTCCGCGCGACACATTTTTTGCCTTGGCGGATAATAAAATAAAAGATGATTTATTGGCGGCATATTCTGAAATTGAAAATGTTAAGTTTGAAAAAACGCAGGCAGACCAATTAAGCGTGACTGTTGCTGAAAGAAAAACAGCGGCGGTTTTGTGCCAAGCGAAGATAGTTGCGACGTCCTCGCCGACTCCATCAATAGCGGCTGATGTCTCCAGCAGCACGCCCGAAATTAAAGAAACTTTGCCTGAAAGCGAACAATGTTTTTTTATTGACGAAGACGGTATTGTTTATCGGGAAGCGCCCGAGATTTCGGGTACGATTTTGCCTAATTTTTACGTTTTTAATCCAGAATTACCGCGATTAAGGGAACAGGCCGTCGGCTCAAACGAAATTAAATTTGCCGCGCAGATTAAAAAAGAACTTCGCGGCGTTGGCATTGATTTAGTAGGTTTTGTCCAGGACGGCGGCGTTGGTGCGGGATTAAAGGCTTTTTCGGGCGAGGGCTGGCTGATTTATTTTGATTCCAGCCGGCCGGCTTTAACGCAAGCCAGAATTTTAGAGGCTTTGTTGCGGAATGAAATAAAAGATAAGCGCGCGACGCTAAAATATATTGATTTGAGGGTGGAGAATAGGGTGTATTATAAATAGTGTTTGCCGCTTTTTTGCCACCAAAAAAGCGACGGAAAAAACCGCCGCGCGGCGATAAAATTTTGAAAAATTCTAAGGCTCGCTTCGCTAAAATCGCTATGCACCATCAATCACATCACGCGATTTTTATACGCTCGGCTCGCCTTGAATTTGAACAAAATTTTTCGCATGCGCGGAATTAAATTCAAATAAAAAATCCTCGCACAGAATTTACTGGCGAGGATTTTTCAATTGGTAAAAATATCAGTTTGCGTTCACCATTTTATCAAACGAACCGGGAGGAACGTAATAGACAAAAATTGAATAGCCGATAGTGGTGACGGGCTTAAAATTATTTAACCAGTTGTAGTAACCGGTCTGGTCTTTGTAGCCGGGTGCGGGCTTGCCTCGTCCGCCCTGCAAAAAGGTTGCCGAGACGGCCAAGTAGCCGCCGGTCGCATTTAAGTCTTGCGGCGAGCGGGTGCCCCACCAGGAGGCGAATTTGCCGTTCAGGTAGTATTCAGAGGTTGCGCCGCCAAAATAATCAACATATATTTTATCAATGTTGTTTTTTTCCGTCCATTGAGATAGGCGTTTTAAATCCTGCCCCCAGTCCAGATTGGAATCGGTGACATATTTATAACCACTAGCCGGTCCGCCGGCCGCTTCATTGAAGTATGCCAAAAACGAAGGATAAATTGAAACCACACTGACTATTTGCCAGCTAATCAGAACACCGGCAATAAAATATTTTATAGAACGTCCGATTTGGTTCTTTGCGGGCTGTCCGATGGCGCCCTCAACTAAAGAATTTTCTTGCGTTGGCTTTAATTTAAACCACTGGACAATTAGGCCGGAAATAAGCAAAAAGACGAAAGGAAAAGTCGGCAGGATGTGGCGCACGCCGATGTTGAGCGGTGAACGGACGCTGGTGTACCAATAAAGCGCGATAAAAGCCAGCATCAGAATTTCGGCGATATGGCTATTCAGAAACAAACGGAAATTCAGCGGTTTAAAAATTTTGTTTTTAAAGAATCCCGCTATGGCGACAAATAAAGCAATCAGGGTGAAAATATGCAAAGCCAAAGTCTCTTTTATCAGGTACATCAGCGGGAAGTAAGTTCTTGATCCGGCTGCTGAAATTTCTCCTAAAAAATATGAAGTGTTGCCGCCCGCTGCTCGCTGCACAACCATAGCCAGCCCTAAGCCGTATTGGGCTAAAGCCCGGAAAACAGGCAGGCCGGCTAGAAAATAAATTAAATTAGCGACTGGCCGCAGGCCAAAAGAGGAAAGAATAAACTTAGTGTCTTGCTGTTGGCGTTCAATCGGGTAGTTTATGGTGTGAAAAATATAAACCGGCCAGACGACGAAAATATAGCCGGTAGCCATTAAAAGAATCAAGCCGCCCAGATATTTCCAGACATTTTTCCAGAATACTAGCTCGGGTTTTGCCTGGCGCCATTTTATTAAAATCCAGACAGCCGCCACGAAAAAAAACAAGGGAATGAGCAGGAAGACGGAAAATTTTGCCAGTTGCGCCGCGCCAAAAACCAGTCCGGCGATGATTAAATTTTTGGCGCTCGGATTTTTCAGCCATTTTATAAAGTAATAGCTGGCGATAAAAATAGCGGCAGCAGCGGCCACATCAGTCGTCACAAAACGGCCGTGCGCCAAAAAAGTGGGCGAGAAAGAAAAAAGAGATAAACTTAATAGGGCCGCGTTATTACCAAACAGCTCACGCGCCCATTTGAAAACATAAATGCCCAGCAACAGCAAGATTAAAAGCATCGGAATTCTGCCCAGCAGCAGCATTAAATCGGCATTATTGCCTTCGCGATACATAAAATCAAAACCAAATTCCCACTGGCCGTTAATGTCTGTTTGCCACGCTTTAATTTGTTCAGGGAAATTAATTTGCGTGCCGGTAATTTGGGAATAGAGCCAGACCATGCCTCCAGATAAATCTTTAATCAGCGGCGGGTGCTCCGGGTTGAGCCGCATATCCTGTTGCGTGATATATGAA
The DNA here is from genome assembly GCA_018818145.1 of Patescibacteria group bacterium. Classification (GTDB taxonomy): domain Bacteria; phylum Patescibacteriota; class Minisyncoccia; order Portnoybacterales; family GWB1-42-6; genus JAHIST01. The sequence goes on along the minus strand of JAHIST010000079.1, from coordinate 8,032 downwards.
TAGCCAGCTGGCAGATGGGCGACTTCGTCCATAATGGCCGAGTCGTCAAGCATACTGAAAAAGGCGATGACGAGCATGAAGGCCAGCATTAAACCGGCGAGTAAATAAGCGGTCTTTTTTTGCATTGATTTTTGTCGGCGCAATAGCAAAAATTTTGCTAAAAAATCGTGATGAGCCGAGCGTATAAAAATCGCGTGCTATGGTCGGGGCGCCAATAGGCGCCGTGGATAGCGATTTTAGCGAGGCGAATCTGATTTTATCAAAATTTTATGCCTTGTGCGCAGTTTTTCCGCCGCTTTTTGCTGTCAAAAAGCGGCAACTAAAACCCTATTTTAAAAACTGAAAATTCGTTATTAATTTTTTCAATTTTACCATCAGGAATTTTTTCCTTTAGCTGTGAAAAAAGATTGCCATCATAGCGCAGCGGCAATAAAACCGTTGGTTTTGGAGAAATCAGTATTTGCGAATTTTGGCTGGGCAGTAAATATTTTATATTCGGCTTTTCTTGAATGATAAACATTATAGTTTGGGCCGGCATCGGGATGCCGTCCGGATATGGAACAGGTACGCCGTCTTCATTAACCATAACATATTTTATAACATCGTCGGGAAGAGAATTTAGATAATTTCCTTGGTCAACAAGGCGCTGGGTAAATTCAGCCTTGGTTTCTTCGCGTTGCCCCCAGTCAAGAAAATATCTGTTATATTCGGCATAGGCCGAGCCGCCCAAAAGCAAAAATATCAATAAATAGAGAGTAAATAGTTTCAGGTTTTTTTTGAGATATAAATTTTTCAGACCATCAAAGATGAAAAACAAACCCAGGCCGGCAAAAATGAAAACCGACGGGATAGTTCCGATTGAGCGAAGCGCGTGAGGCAGACCCTCCATGCTTAAAATTGCCGGCAGCAGCATGACAAAAAACATAAAAAGCAGCGTCCAGTGGGCGGCCAGCAATTGCCAGCGCTGCTGGCGATAGTTCGCCGGCTTAAAAATTTCCAGCACGCTAAAAAAGAATCCGATTGCAAAAAGCGCGCCAATGGGCCAATAAAGCTCTGGCTGGCAGGGGTAGTTGTGCCGCCAGTTGCAGTCGCCGTAAATATTAAACATTCCGAGCGTCTTGACCGTAGTTATGGCTAACTCTTTTATCGGGCTGGCGGAAGAGAAAACCGAAACTTGGCCGGCGCGTCCGATTAAATCTTGAGGATTTTTAGCGAAATATAGCAGAAGCGGGGAAACCGTCAAAGCAACAAAAAACAGAAAAATCGCCCATTTCCAAAGTTGCTCTTTTATAAAGTTTTTAAAATTTCCCCAATAAGCAATTATTGAAAATATAGCAACGGGTATTAAAATTAGCGGTGCGACGCGATAGGAAATATAAGTATGAAATCCAAGGCCGAAAAATATGCCGGCTAGAATGAAACATATAAGGCGGTGCGGCGGACTTTTCGCTTTCAGCCACCCACTCCAGCCCTGCCCCGCTTCGCGGGGCGCCGGCTTTCGCTCAAAGCCCGCCGCACCGCCTTGCGTTGATTGGATTAATTGGTCTTCGTTCAGAGCTTGCCCGCCCACGCTTTTGTTTTCCGGTATGCAATTTGGGTCATTCGGGTGCGATTCGTAAATTCGGGTCGCATTTAAGGCTTTAAACAAAAAATAAAAGCTCCAAACCAGAAAAAAAGGCACCAGGATGGCTCTAAAACCCAGCCGTGAAAAATTAACATGCCAAAAACTGATAGATAAAATAAAAGTTGATGCCAGGGCGATAAAGTCGCTTTTGGTGCGGGACAAAAAAGAAAAAAGAACGCGGGCCAGAAAGAACAGCCCCAGGATCGTGAGAACGCCGATTATCGCCGGCACGACTTTGATTGCCCAAACACTTGCGCCAAAAAGCCAAAAGCTAAAAGCGATTAAATTTATAAACAATCCTTCGCGGCCGTTATTATCAGGGTAGAAAAGTTTAAAATTGCCGGTTTTTAAAGCGTCCAGGGCGTTGTTGCCGTTGACCGCCACATCCGGATATAAACCCGGCGGAATTTGTTCTAGTTGCCAGAATCTGAAAAAAACCGCAACACATAAAATTATTAATAGAAAAATAAAAGTCTTTTTTGACATGGACTCAGGGTTAATTAATCTTTTATCCCGCACCTTTTGTTAGCAGTGGTTGGGTTGAAAATCTCACTGTAAGCATAAGGTGTGGAGGTTAATTTATTTTACCACCTTTTAACTTTTTTGTAGTCCACAGAGATAAAAAACGTAGTAGGTGTGCAGGTGTGGATAAGTAGCTTTTATTTTGTTCACGCAAAGGTTGTTTTAGGGTATAATAGACATAGGAATTAAATCCTTTTAAAGTTAGAGATTTTGGGATATTAAGAAAATATGGCTGAACAAATAAAAAACGAAAATTATAGCGAAAAGCCGAAAGTAAAAATAAAAAAAGGACCATATAAACCATACACTTGGAGCGGAATAGACGCTGACGGTAAAATTAGCGAACGTGCCAGCCATGAAGAAATTCTTTTCGAGGGAGAAAAAGAAAATGATCGGATACAAAAAGAAAGCGAACAAATAGCCGACGTAATAACGTCGGAAGCTTTTGGTTTAAATAAAAAACCGGAAGCAATTAAAGAGATAAAGCAGAAACTAAATGAGGGGCAATTGATTTCCAGCGCAGAGGCGGCGGCGTTGCGAGAAGACGAATTATTGCGAGAAAGAAAAAGTGAGAAAGCAGAGATTCAAGAATTGACAGAGGCAGAAAAAAATAAAGAAAAAATAGCACCTGTCCCGCCTGCGCACCTGCCAGTTGAGCGCCCGCCGGCGCGAATAATACCGCGCCAAGAAGCGGTGGCCGTTAAAAAAACAACAGAGCCCGTTACGGAAGCCGAGAAAAAAACGCCAGAAGAAGTAGAGGCTGCCAGACAGGCGGCCGCCAAGGAAATGACGAAAGAGGAGCAAATTGGCGAATTAGAGCACAATTTAAAATACCGTTATATAGAATCATTTAACGAACTTAAAAATAAGAAAGAACCAGTTAAAGAAATTTACGACAATATACAAAAAGACCAAGGTGAGCTGGCGCAACTTTATGAGCCGGAAATGCGGGCGAAAGTGATTAAAATTTATGATGCGATTAAAGAATCTTTTAGGGGAAAAGATGAAAAAATAAATGAATTAATAAAAACAGAGGCCGGGGATTTTGAGATGCGGCTGGATTCATATAAAAAACTAGTAAAAGGCAGAAAGGCGGAGCAGGTAAAAAAAGACGAGATATTCAGAGGAGAACTAGGCGAGGTTTTTAATAAAATAAAATGGGAAGCAATGGAAGAGACGGGTTATAAATCCAGGGGGGCGAAGGAGAGAAAAACAAAAGGAAAGATGGTAGAAAAAACACAAAAAGAAGATCAGATTATCAAAGGAGAAAAATTATTAAAAGAATATAATATAGAATCAATAGAACAGTTGGAGGAATTAAAAAAAATATGGTTAGAAAATAAATAAAAAATAAGAATAATTATGGAAAAACAATTTACACCAGAACAAGCGAAAGCCCTAACTGCCATGGAGGAGGCTCTGAAAGCAAGACAAGTCAAAGAAGAGATAGAAACCGCAGAGCCGGCTGTTGATTTAACACAAGAAGCAACGGTTGCGAAAAAAATAGAAATTAAAGCCGAGACGGAAGGTAAAAAATCCGATAAGTTTTTTAGTCCCGAAGAAAAGAAAGAGCTTTTAGAGGGTATAGGAAAGTCACAGAAAGAAATTGATGAATATTTGGATAGTTCGGGTAAAATTGGTCCAGAAAATAAGATTAAAACAGAAGCGACGCCCGAAACAGCCGAAGTTTTATCAAAGACAGAGCAAGAAAAAGAACATAAACCGTCTGAAAAAACAGAGGAAAAAGAAAAAGTTGAAGAAGGTAAGGAAAGCAAATTGGAATTAGATTTGGAAGTTAAACGTAACGCATATTTGCATATTGAAAAAGAATTAAAACAGGTTGAGAAAACCTATAAAACAGTGCTGGGACTACAAGGGAGTAAAATAGGTGTATCAAAACCCAAAGTTGTGGAAAATTACGAAAGGCTGAAGGGAATCAAAGATGCTTACGAGGCCTCTTCTATCAAATACGGCCAATCGTTACTGGGACAAAAAGAGGCCGAGTTGTCCGGTCAAAAAGATTTAAGTCCTGAAAAAAGGAAGGAATTAATAAAAGAGTACGCTTTTGAAGTTTTTAAAAAAATTACTTTTGATGAAAATGAAAAATTAAACCAAGAGCGGATTAGGCTTTTGTCGCAGCGCGAAAAAGGCATTTTTGGCAAGGCGTTTAATAAATGGCAAAAAATGCCCAACACGCAAAAATGGGCAATTGCCGCGGCCGCGGCCACAGGGGTTGCTTTTGTCGGCGGCGGAGCCGCCATACCGGCAATGACCTATTTTGGCTATCGGCTCGGCCGCGCGGCGCTGGGCACAATTGCGGGCAGATTGGCGGGTGGAGCTTATGAAAAATTAATAATAAAAAGAGGGAGAGAAAAAACAACCCAGCGGATAAAAACCGAAGCAGTCAAGGAAATTAGCGGAGCAGATAATTTGGAAAAGATAATAGAGGCCGTTAAATCTCAATCAGGCGCTGCTCGCGAAAAAATTTCCAAACAGGCTAAAAAGGAAAAATGGCAGAGAGTAGGACAGGCGGCAGTTATCGCCGGAACCGCTGGTTTGGCTTCGTGGGGAGCGGGCAAAATGTTTGACAATATTTGGGGCACTGCCGGCGGCGGCGCGCCAAGCCAGCCGGAAAAAATAACAGGAAAAACTTCTTTGCCCGCAGGAGAAACTCCGGAAATGCCGGGCGGCAAAGCCTTACCGCTTGGGGTTCAACCATCTCCAGAAACTGCTGTTTTATCTCAGGAGGCTGCGGCTGTTCCTGAAGCTGTTCCTGAATTTGAAGACACGGTTATTGTCCAAAAGGGCGATTCGGTCTGGAAAATACTGGAAAAGCAGGCCGGAGCAAGGGGGTTGTTTGACGGTTTGGAAGGCAGTCCGGAAGAAATAGCCACTAAAAAAACATACATTATTGACGCGTTAAAGCGGCAAGCCTCAGAAACTCTTGGTTTAAAAAATCCGGATTTAATACAACCGGGCCAAAGTCTGAATATCGGCGGTCTTTTTGAAAACAAAGACAGGCTCGTTGAGGTGTTCAATAAAGCGCAAAATCTTACGCCAGAACAAATAGAAAATATCAGCAATTACGGAAAAGGTGCAAAAGTGGCAGCAGAAAATTTAACTGATGCAAAAAATTTAACGGATAATGTTATTCAAACTTCGGAAATAAAAGTAGCTATTCCTTCTGAAAATTTTACGCCCACCGAATTAACACCCGATCAGCCGCCAAAAGCCCCCTATATTGAAGCAGAAAAATCATGGGATGAGTTGTCTCCGGAAAAACAGGAAACAATTAAGCAGGTCGCCGGCGACAATTTGAAGCGGTTGGAAACCGCCGACAATTATTTGAAGGGATTGGGTTTCGACGGTCTTAGCGACCGCTCCTACGTTGCAGTTAAAAACAGTTCGCTTAATGATTTGCTTTATCAGTTCAGAGATATTCCCAATTTGGCTGACGAAAATAAAATTTTAGAGGCTTACAAAAATTTTCCGGAAAAGTACAAATTGCCCGGCTCCGGTGTTTTTGGAACTTATACGCAGCTGGATTTTTTCAACCACGCCAAATTGGCCAATTGGGTAAGGATGAATTTAGAAGCCAATCCTTCTTTTGTCAACAGGCTAAAAAACGGAACCATTGACAGTTTCTTGCGCTGGACGGCCGAATAGGCGTACGCATTTTAAAAATTTAAAACTTAAATAATTTATAAAAAAATAAAAATATATGGATTCAAAAGATTTTCTTCAGAAAAATTTAATTGACGAGCTGGGCCTGCAGGATTTGCCCGAAAACAAAAAGCAAGAGTTGATTTCGAGAATCGGCGATCTGATTCAGCAAAATATAGTGCTGCGGATATTGGGCGAGCTAAACGAAGCGGACAAAGAAGAATTTGACAAGGTTTTATCCGCCAAAAGCCCGCAAAAAACATTGGTTTTTTTACAAACGAAATTGCCCAATTTTGAAGAAATAATCAAGGAGGAAATTTCCAAATTCAAGGAAAGCGCCATTGCTAAAATGCAGGCTATTGCCGGCCTGAATGCTTGAATTAGTAAATAGTTTTGTTCTCTTTTGCACCGGCAAAAGAGAACCAGAAAAACTTTCGCCCAAGCGCTCCCGCTGAGCGGGACGCTAAGGGCGAAGTACATAAAATTCTACATTTTTTACTTTTTAATATTTGATATTTAATTTTTTATTTTTAATATGCCCGACCAATACCGCGAGCCAATTGGAGGAAAACCATTGTCGCCGGAATCGTCCGGAGAAAAAGCAGAACCTATTGAACAGGAAATTTTGGAGTTGGAAAGGCAACTCATAGAAAAACGGGAAGCGGCTCGGAAAGAAAAGCCAGAGACTGCTCTTGGTCAGGAAAAGATGGTTGTTTCCGGTGGGACGGCGCAGCCCGGCGCGCCGCCATCAGCCAGCCAGTCGCAACTCGTTCAGGTCCAAGCTGATGCTGCCAAATTGAGCGGCGTTGAAAAAAATCGACAGCTAAAAAATTTGGTGGACATGGCTTTTACTAAAGGCGTGGCGCACGCGACCGAAGTGGCGCGCAATTTGGATAGTCCATATCTCTTAGACGAATTTCACGATACTTTAATTGATGAGTTTCATAAAAAGTTGGTAGAGGAGGGGAAGCTGGAAGAAATTTAATTGTTTAATTGATCAATAACCAATTGAACAACTGGTTAATTTAATGGAGGATTTTAATCTTAATTTAATACTTTTTCCCTTGGCGATGGTGCTGGTAGCCATTGTTTTATTTTTGGGAATTTATCTGGTTATAAAACTGATGCAGGGCAAAGGAAAGGTTATCAGGGCGTTGAATATGTCCCTTTTTTTGGTTTCGGTGCCAAAAATTTCGGCTGATAACAAAGGCAAAAAATCTTTTAAAGAACTGGTTGCCGTGATGGAACAGTTTTATGCGAGTCTCAGCAATTTAAAAGATAAAGGCCTGAAGGCTTTTTGGTATGGTCAGCCGGTTTTTGTTTTTGAAATGGCCGTGCCGCATATTGGCGAAGAAATTTGTTTTTATGTGGCCTGCCCGCGGCGCTTAAGTTCAATAATGGAAAAACAAATCCACGGTTTTTTCCCGGGCGCCGAAGTCCGTCAGGTTGAAGATTATAATATTTTTAATCCGCAAGGCGTCAGTTTCGCCTCTTGCCTGGCTTTAACGCGTGGTCGGTCTTTACCCATTAAAACATACCAAAATTTGGAAACAGATCCTTTAAATGAAATCGTCAACGCGCTAAGCAAGCTGGGGACAGAAGGCGAGGGTGCGGCGATTCAGCTGATAATCAGGCCGACCAAAGAAAAAAACTGGCGCAAGGCGTCTTTGAAAATTGCCCGCGAAATGCAGCGCGGTAAATCGTACAGCCAGGCCAATTTAAAAACTGACCGCAACTGGTTTTTTCGCTTAACCGATATAGCGAGCGGGACCGGCGGTCCGTTGGCCAAGCCGGGTAATTATAATCAAAATCAGCCATCCCAGACCGCGACCCCGCTGGATACAGAAATTATAAAGGCGCTGGAAACTAAAGCCAGCAAGGTGGTTTATGAGGCAAATATTAATTTGGTGGCCTCCGCAGCTGATCATGCATCGGCTCAGCAGTGCTTATTGCAGCTGGAAAGCGTTTTCGCCCAGTTTAATTCGGCCAATTTAAATAATTTTAAGGCCGTCCGGCCTAGTCCCGGCCGGGCCCTAAAAAAAATATTTTACGCATTTTCTTTCCGGATTTTTGAGCCCGGTCACAGCCTGATTTTGAGCACCGAGGAGTTGTCGTCAATATATCACTTTCCGACCACAGAAGTTGAAACTCCCAAGGTGAAATTTATCAGGGCTAAACAAGCCGCTCCGCCGCCGGGCATGCCCTCGCAGGGATTAATTTTGG
>JAHIST010000078.1 GCA_018818145.1 Patescibacteria group bacterium | reverse complement strand
GCGACTTGAAGATATCTTTTTGGTGTGGGGATAAATTTTTTCTTCGGTTAAATATTCGGACAAATCTTCAGCCATGCGCTTGGTGAGCGTGGTCACCAAGACGCGCTGTTTTTGAGCGACGCGCTTTTTAATTTCTTTGATCAGGTCGGGAATTTGATTGGCGGTCGGCCTAACGTCGATTTCCGGATCCAGCAGCCCGGTGGGTCGGACTAGTTGCTCTATGATAAGTTTTTGATATTTAATATTTGATTTTTGATATTCGTATTTCCTTGGCGTTGCCGAAACATAAACGACCTGGCTGACTTTTTTTTCAAATTCAGCAAATTTTAGCGGCCGGTTGTCTATCGCGGAGGGCAGGCGAAAACCAAAATCAATTAAAGTTTGTTTGCGCGAGCGGTCGCCCTCATACATGCCGCCGATTTGCGGGATAGTCATATGTGATTCATCAATGAACATCAGAAAGTCACGCGAATTAGGCATACTAATTTTATGCGAATCATGCGAATGAGTAAAATAGTCTAATAGCGTGAACGGGGGCGCGCCCGGTTCGCGAAATTCCAAATGGCGTGAATAATTTTCCATGCCATGAGCATAGCCGGTTTCTTTTAACATTTCTAAATCAAAATTAGTGCGGCGGCGCAGGCGTTCGGCCTCAAGCAATTTGCCTTCTTTTCTCAGCTTGGCAAGCTGCTCGTCCATCTCGGCGCGAATATTAGCCAGTGCCAGATTAATTTTTTCCTGCCCTGATACCCAGAATTTGGCCGGAAAAATTTTAGCGCTTGCCTGCGCAGTTTCTTTGGCAGCAAATAAATCTTTGATCGTGCTAATTTGACGCGAGGTTATTTGGGAAATCCGATTATTGTCGAAAGTGATTCGGACGATAGCTTCGCCCGTGGCCAGCCAAATTTCAAGCGACTCGCCGCGCACGCGATATGAGCCGCGTTTAAAATTAATATCCGAGCGCGTATATTGCAGCGTAGCCAATTGCCGCAAAAAAGTCTGGCGCGAAATGGTCTGTCCTTTTTTTATAGCAACGCTTAAATTTTGATATACTTGGGGCGAGCCGATGTTATAAATACAAGAAACCGAAGCGACAATCAGGGTGTCGGGCCGTGCCAGCAGCGATTGCGTGGAGGCGTGTCGCAGGCGGTCAAGCTCTTCGTTAATTTTGGCGTCTTTTTCAATGTAAGTGTCGGTCTGGGGAATATAGGCTTCGGGCTGATAGTAGTCGTAGTAGGAAACAAAATAGTGCACCGCGTTTTGCGGAAAAAATTCCTTGAATTCCTGATACAGTTGCGCGGCGAGAGTTTTATTATGCGAAATGACAAGCGTGGGCTTCTGGATTTTTTCAATCACGTTCGCCATGGTAAATGTCTTGCCGCTCCCTGTCACGCCCAAAAGCACCTGGTGTTTGACACCACCTTTTATATTTCTCGTCAGCGCTTCAATCGCCTGTGATTGATCGCCCGCTGGCTTGAAATTAGAAATAAGCTTGAATTTCATTGCTTTTGAGCTTTTTGTGGAGTAATATTAAGTAAAATATATGATTAATTCATTAGAGGGCAAGATTACTCTTAAATCCGAAAAATACGCCGTTATTGAAGCTGGCGGGATTGGTTTTCGCGTTAATTTATCTGAAAAAACTCTATCTAAAATACCACAAATCGGCGAGAGTGTAAACCCCGTTAGAAATTCCCAGGCTGAGTTAAAAGAAACAAAATCAAACAAACCATGGCCGGAGGGCGATATTTCTAACGGGGTAAAACTCTTTACTTATCTTTCGGTGAAAGAAACCGGCTGGGATTTATTCGGTTTTTTGACTTTTGACGAGTTGGAGATGTTTGAGCTTTTAATTACCATTCCGGGCATCGGGCCAAAAACCGCGGCCAATATTTTGTCCGGCGCTTCGGTTAGTGATTTGCAAGAAGCGATTGTGCTGGGCGACGAAACAATTTTGGGCCGCGTTTCTGGCATTGGCAAAAAAGTGGCGCAGAAAATCGTGATTGAGCTTAAGTCTAAAGTTAAAAAATTAGCCAAAGGCGCGGGCGACAAATTCAAAGTGGCGGACGAAATTGAAATTATTGATGCGCTGGTGGTGCTAGGCTACAAAGTTTATGAGGCGCGCGACGCGCTGAAACAGGTGCCCGAGACGATTAAAGGAGTGGAAAATAGGGTAAGGGAAACACTGAAGAGATTGGGGAAGAGATAACTATGAAATAGTCATCCTGAGCGAAGCGAAGGATCTCCCGCCCGCGCTACGCCGAAGGCTTCGGCGAGGCGAGCGAATACGGGTCTTTGTTTCCGGCATGCGCCGGAGATTCCTCGTTGCACTCGGAACGACAAATCATATGGAGATTAGCAAAGAAAATTGGAATAAATTTGTTTTGGATAACAACGGTTCATTTTTACAATCCTGGGACTGGGGCGAATTTCAGAAAAATTTTGGTCGGCGCGTTTTCAGATTTTTTGTAGAAAAATCTGCCCCGAACGAAGCCGAGGGGTTAAGCTGGGTCGCTCAATTTATTGAAATAAAATTGCCGCTGGGCAAGAAATACTGGTACGGCCCAAAAGCTCCGCTTTTAGCCAAGAACCAACAACCAATAGCCAACAGCCATCTGGAGGAATTTATAGAAAAAATTAAAGAATTGGCTCAAAAAGAGGGCGCGATGTTTTTTAGGATCGAGCCGGAATTATCAATTGAACAATTGAACAATTTAGGTTTTAAGCAATTATCGTATGACATAGAACCGTCCCAAACCCTGATTTTGGACATTATCAAAAGTGAAGACGAGATTTTGGCGCAGATGCACGAAAAAACGCGCTACAACATTCACCTGGCCGAGCGCAAGGGAGTAAAAGTAAAAATGGTTTCAACCGGCGACGCGGATTTTGAAAAATATTTTGAGGAATTTTATAGGCTAACCGTTAAAGGCACAGGCGCGCGAAAAGAAATTAGGCATCACCCAAAGGATTACTACAAGAAACAATTAACAATTAACAGTCAACAATTAAAAATAGAGCTATTCGTGGCTGAATATGAAAGTAAAGTTATTGCGGTTAATGTTTTGGCAATATTTGGCAAAACTGCCACTTATTTGCACGGCGCTACCAGGGGCGAGCATCGCGATTTAATGGCGCCACATTTATTGCAATGGGAGCAAATTCGCTATGCCAAAAGCCAGGGCTGCAGCGAATACGATTTTTGGGGCATCGCTAATCAATATACCCAAGATAGGCGCAAATCATCTTGGGAAGGTTTTACCCGTTTTAAAAAGGGCTTCGGCGGGCGGGAAGTAAATTACATCGGATATTGGGATTACCCGCTGGATAAAAAATGGTATTTGTTATATAGATTGGTGCAAGGTATTAGGAGATAATTTTTTATGGAAAATAATAATAAACAACAAAATAAAGGAGAAATTATCATTTATCGCACTCCAAGAGGGCCCGAATTAAAAGTGCAATTTCAGCAAGAAACTATTTGGCTTGACGCACATCAGATAGCGGTGCTTTTTGATGTGTATAGACCAGCGATAGTAAAGCATATTAATAATATTTACCAAACGCGCGAATTAAACAAAAATTCAACCTGTTCCATTTTGGAACAGGTTGCCGCCGATGGCAGAAAACGGAAAATGAATCTTTATAATTTAGACATGATTGTTTCTGTCGGCTACCGCGTTAATTCCATGCGAGCCACCCAATTTCGTATTTGGGCAACCGGTATTTTAAAAGAGCACCTAATCAAAGGTGCTACTATAAATCAAAGAAGAATCCAAGAGCTTAAAGGTGAGCAACTGGATGAGCTTGAAAAGGCGCTTATTTTAGTTGAGGCGGCAAGAAATAAGGCGTCAACTTATGATGAAGCTTCTGGCTTGCTGGAAGTTATCACAAATTACGCCAATACTTGGTTATTGCTTCAAAAGTATGACGAAGGTAAATTGGAAATCGGCCAGCTGACAAAAAAAGTTAAAAAAATTATTGATTATGTTGAGGCTCAAAAAGCAATTGCCGGATTAAAAGCCGATTTAATCAATAAAAAAGAGGCCAGTGATGTTTTTGGTCAGGAAAAAGACAAAACGCTGGAGGGAATTTTGGCGTCAATAAATCAGTCTTTTGGCGGAAAGCAGCTATACCCAAGTATTGAGGAAAAAGCGGCGCATTTACTATATTTTATTATCAAAGACCACCCGTTTGTTGATGGCAATAAGCGTATCGCCTCGTTGCTTTTTATTTTGTTTTTGTCGCGCAATAATTATCTTCTGAATAAAAAAGGTCAGCAGAAAATAAACCCGAATACTCTCGTAGCGCTGGCGCTTTTGATTGCCGAGAGTCAGCCGAAACAAAAGGAGATAATGATAAAATTGATAATTAATTTTTTGAATAAATAAACTTTTTATGTATGCCAGAAAAATTTGATTTAATCGTGCGAGCGGTTATATTAGATAAAGACAAAATTTTGTTGTGTCGGAAAAAAGAAGAAGATTATTATTTTTTTCCGGGAGGGCATATTGAGTTTGCCGAGAAGGCTGAATTAGCAATTGCCCGCGAACTTTTAGAAGAAATAGGTACGCAGCCAGGCAAAGTTAATTATATCGGAACGGTCGAAAATTTAATTTTAGAAGCTGACAAAAAAATTCACGAAATAAATTTAGTTTTTGAGGCTAAAATTTTAGAAAAAGAAATAAAATCAGCAGAAGATCATCTTAATTTTTACTGGATTGAAGTAGCAAAATTAAAACAAGAAAAGATTTTACCGGGCGCTTTAAAGGAAGGCGTGATTAAATGGATTAAAGATCGGCGGTGTTTTTGGGGCAGTCAGAATTTATGAAAAAACTGCTTAAAAAAATAATCCCTGATTTTCTTTTGAGCCGGTATCATTGGAAACTGGCTCTTTTGGGTGCGCTGATTTACGGCTTTCCAAGCCGGAAATTGAAGGTGATTGGCGTGACGGGGACAAAAGGAAAGTCAACGGTGGTGGTGCTGGCGGGGAAGATATTGGCCGAAAAATTTACCTCACCCCCCGCCGACGCTAAAGCTATGGCGGGCAAGCATCCCTCTCCTTATCAAGGAGAGGGGGAAAATACAAATCCTCCCCAGCCCTCCCTAAAGGGAGGGAGCGGTTCCCCTCCTTTAGGAGGGGTTAGGGGAGATTTTACGTCAAGGGTTGGGTGGATATCGTCTTTATCAATAAACGATGGGCAAAAGGAAGTGATGAATCCTTATCACATGACTATGCCCGGCCGGTTTTTTATACAAAAAACTTTGAGGCAGATGGTAAAAAATGACTGTGAGTACGCCTTAATTGAGGTAACTTCGGAAGGGATAAAACAGCACCGGCACAAGTTTATTAAATGGGCGGGCGCGGTGTTTACCAATTTGGCAGCCGAGCACATTGAGGCGCACGGGAGTTTTGCCAAATATCGGGAAGCGAAAATAGAATTGTTTAAAGCAGCGGCAAAAAATAAAGATAGTTTCGGAGTTTATAATTTGGACGATGAAAATGTGCAACATTTTTTAGAGCCGAATGTCAAAAATAAATACGGATATAGTTTAAAAATCCAAAATCCAAAATCCAAATTTCAAATAAAATCCAAAATCCAAATTTCAAATATCAAATTAAGTGCGAGCGGGAGTGAATTTGAAATTGATGGCGTGAAATTTAAAACAAATTTGTTGGGTGAGTTTAACGTTGCCAATTGCGCGGCGGCGATAACGATGGGGCAGGCCTGCGGCGTGAGTTTGGAAACGGCTAAAAAGGCGCTGGAAAAAATCAAATCAATTCCGGGGCGGCTGGAAATTATTGACGAGGGGCAAAATTTTACGGTGGTAGTGGACTTGGCACACACACCCGATTCTTTTGAGAAAGTTTTTGCTTTATTTAAAAGCTTGCTTGCCTCGTCGAAGTCCCGCATATTGCGGGACGAAGGCGGGTCGCACGATCGAATTATTTCGGTTTTTGGCTCGGCCGGCGGGGGTCGCGACAGATGGAAGCGGCCGGAACTTGGCCGGATTGCTTCGCAGAACTCCGATATTTTGATAGTTTGCAATGAAGATCCGTATGATGAATCATCGGAAAAAATTGCCCGGGAAATTTGCGCTGGTTGCAAATTTACCAAGCCGGAAATTACTTTAGACAGGCGTCAGGCAATCGTCAGAGCTCTGTCTTTGGCTCATTCGGGCGATATAGTTTTAATTTTGGGCAAAGGAACAGAGCAGACAATGGTTATTGGCGGCAAAAAGTATGAGTGGGACGACCGGGAGGTCGTTAAAGAGGAATTGAGAAAGATTTTTCAGAAATAAGTTTGCCGCTTTTTTGGCGGCAAAAAAGCGGCGGAAAAAACCGCCGCGCAGGGCGTAAAAATTTGATAAAATCGGATTCGCCTCGCTAAATTTGCTATCCACGGCGCCTTCGGCGCCTCGACCACAGCACGCAAATTTTTAACGCTCGACTCATCTCGATTTTCTGATAAATTTTTCGCCAATTCACGGGATCATGACCTAAATGCAAAAATATGAAATTTTAGAACATCCGGCTGATTTGAAAATTCGGGTTTTTGGCAAAGATTTACCCGAGGTTTTTGTGAACGCGGCGCTGGCGATGGCGGAGCAGCAAACAAGAAATTCGGAAATTAAGAAATTTTACCCTGAGCGAAGTCGAAGGGTGGGAAATTGGGAAACGGTTGAAATAGAATCGGCAGATTTAGAATCTTTATTGGTTGACTGGCTAAGCGAGATTTTATATCGGGGAGAGGTTAACAAAAAGGTTTATTTTGATTTTGCCATTAAGGAATTTCAAAAAACAAAGTTAAGAGGTAAAATAAAAGGGGTGGCGGTCCAGCAAAAAAGTCTGGACATCAAAGCCGCCACCTACCATGATTTATCAATAAAAAAAACCGGCCAATATTGGCGGGCGACCTTGATCTTTGATATTTAAAAATTGGCAGAGAGCCGGAGTTTAGGCGTGGGTCGCGGGAGGGGCTCATAACCTGTCTCCCATAAAACAGTTCAAGCTGTTTTATCCGGCTCTTTGCCTATCATTTCGCTGCGTTTCGCAGCGTTTTTTAATTTTTTATTTTACAATGAGATGCTATAATAGAAGTAATTTCCCCGCGCCTCCGTGCGCGGGGCTAAAGCGGGAAGAAAAATGGGAATGTGTGTTAGATTGAAAGCATGGCTACCAATAGATTCCGAGCATCAGCTTATGCTCGATACACCATCTACTATCATAT
>JAHIST010000005.1 GCA_018818145.1 Patescibacteria group bacterium | reverse complement strand
GGCGGCGCTTTTTTAGTGGCGGCCGGCATAATAAAAATGCCGTTTGATAAATTTATGCTCTCCAATTTGCTGGCGACATTGGTAAAATCAATGATTCTGCTTTTAGTTGGTTTTTACTTCGGCCAGGCCTATGTCACAATCGGCTCTTATCTTGAAAAACTGACGGTAATTGTCGCGGCTACGGCTGTGATTTTACTTTTAATTTATATCTTTTATTTTAGAAAAAAGACTGATAACAATTCACAGACATGATCAACCCGGCGCTTCAACAAAAATGGTTGGAAACCCCAATCGGCCAAATCTGCTACTTCCAGAACAGCGAATTTGCCGGCCGGCCGACGGCCGTGCTGCTTCACGGACTTTCATCCAACCACACCACTTGGTTGACCGCGATGCGGGCTTTAAAAGAAATAGGACTTAATTCTTTAGCCTTGGACTTGCGCGGCCACGGCCATTCCGACAAAACCAAAAAGAAAAGTTTATATAAATTTTCCGCTTTTACCGAAGATTTAAAGCAAATTATTGAAACAGAAAAATTATCAAAAATAATTCTGGTCGGCTATTCTTTTGGCGGATTTATCGCGCTGGATTACGTTATTAAATACCCGCAATCAGTAACCGCTCTGATTTTAATCAGCGCCAACCATGTTAATCCTTTTCGCTACAAAAAAATAAATTTTCTGACACCGCTGTGCCGGGGCGGACTGAATCTTCTGGCCTGGCTGCTTTTGTGGCAAAAAAGAAAAAACTATTATTATTTTGACCAGGAATCAGCGCAAGGATATTGGCAGTCAACTTTCAAAGGATATACCACTATGCCCCTGGCTATTAATTTCTGGATGCTGGCCGAAGTGGCTAATCTTGATTTCCGCCAAGCTATCAGCCAAATCGCCTGCCCGACTTTGATAATCAAAAGCCAGGCCGATCCGTTTTTATCAGCCGAAGAAGCTCGCGATATGATTGCTAAAATAAAAAATTCCAAATTAATCGTGGCGGAAGAAGATACCCATTTTTTGGCTTCGCGGTTTCAGGAAAAAATTATAAAAGTTATAATTGAATTTCTCAAAGAGAAAAGCCTTCTATGAAAATAGCTATCTTCAGCGATACATATCTGCCGCAAGTCAACGGCGTAGCTAATGTAGTTTATCAATCAGCCAAAAACTTGGCGGCGCTCGGGCACGACGTTTGGATTTTTACTGTTTGCCAAAAATCTCAAACCAAATTTTTCTGGACCGAAGAAAAAATAGCCGTAACAATTTTACCCTCCATTCCGGCCGGAGTGTATCGGGGAGAGCGCTTCACCCTGCCGGTCGGTATCGCCTTTCGCCGCCTGAAAGAATTCCAGCCGGATGTCATTCATACTCACACTCCTTTCAGCGTCGGCTGGGAAGCTGTTTGGGCGGCCAAAAAACTAAAAAAACCCTTAGTCGGCACTCACCATACCTTCTATGACCATTATTTAAAACATATTAAGGCTGATTATAAATGGGTAAAAAAAATTTCCTGGAAATATACCACCCTGTTTTACAACTTTTGCGATTTGGTTTTGAGCCCTTCACTCTCTTTAGCCCAAGCCCTGACTCAAAAAGGACTAAAAAAACCGATTGAAGTTTTGCAAAATTCCATTGAAACCGAAATTTTTGTGCCCGCGCCAAACGGAGAAACCAAAGACAATCTTAAAAAGGAATTTGGCATCAAAAATAAATCGCTGGTCTATATGGGCCGCGTCAGTTATGAAAAAAGCATTGATCAAGTCTTAAAAGCTTTTAAATTAGTTGTTGAAAAAGAACCCCAAACGACGCTAATGATTGTCGGCGACGGACCGGAAAGAAAAAATTTGGAAGAACTGGCCGCCAAGATAGGTGTCAAAAATAAAGTTATTTTTACAGGGCTTTTGCGCGGAGAAAATTTAGTCCGGGCACTCCAAGCCAGTGATGTTTTTGTCACGGCTTCCAAAAGCGAGAATATGCCACTTTCGGTGCTGGAAGCGATGTCCTGCGGTTTGCCCTTTGTGGCGGCAGCTGAAAAGGGCCTGGTAGAACTTATCAAAGACGGTGTCAACGGATTTTTAGTTAAAGCCGATAATCCAACCGACATAGCAGAAAAAGTTTTAAGGCTGATTACTAACGAATCAATGCTTAAAAAATTTAGTGATGCCTCAAGAGTTCAGGCGATGAATTATTCCAAAGAAACCGTAACCGCTTTGCTGGAACAAAATTATAAAAAAGCTATTCAATCAAAAATATGAACCCCGTTAGAAATTTTTGATATATGGGGTAATTAAAGAACTTTAAATAAAAAATTTAAGATATTATTTATATGAACGAATATAATAAAATTTCTAACGGGGTGAAAATTTGCCTCTATTTAGAATTTTATCATTTTTGGGGCGGATTTCTTTATAAAAACATCGGCACCGGACTTTTAAGCTCCTACAAAAACCAGCAAAAAAGCTTGCAGGCGCTGGGCATTGAATTTAGCGAAGAATGGTCACCCGACTGCGATATTTTACAAATAAACACCCCTTGGCTAAAATCCCTCTGGCTGATAAAAAAAGCCAAGCGCTTGGGCAAAAAAGTTGTCATCTGGTCTCATGTGACCGCGGAGGACGCCAGAGAAGTCTTTTGGTTCAATAAATATTTTTTCCCGCTGATAAAAAAATATTTAACCTACGCTTACGGCCTGGCGGATTTGGTTTTTTGTCCGTCCGAATATACCAAATCCCTGCTTGTCGCTTATGGCTTGCCGAGTGAAAAATTAATCGCGCAATCAAACGGCGTTGATTTAAATTTATTTTATCGCGACCAGAAAAAAAGAGAGGTCGGCCGCGCTCAATATGCTCTGGACGGATTGATTGTCGGCACGGTCGGACTGGCTATCCCGCGCAAAGGCATTGATACTTTTTTGGAACTGGCTAAAAAATTTCCCGAGCACCAATTTATGTGGTTTGGCAAAATTTACAGCTCGCTCATGGCTAAACCTCTGCCCAAAAACCTGCCAGCCAATGTTAAATTTACCGGTTTTGTTAACGACATCTGCGCCGCTTTCAACGCCATTGATATTTTTATCTTTCCTTCCTACGAGGAAAACCAAGGAATGGTAATTTTGGAAGCGGCGGCAATCGGCTTGCCAATAATCGTGCGCGACATCCCAACCTATCAAGGCTGGCTGCGCGATGGCGAAAATTGTTTGAAAGCAAAAATCCCGGAAGAATTTAAAAATTGCGTTGAGCGGCTGGCCAGCGACCAAATTCTGAAAGAAAAATTAACTACCAACGGCAAAATACTGGCACAGCAAAATAGCATTGATTTTTTAAATAAAAGACTTTTGGCAATTTACCAAAATTTATTAAACAAATAAAAATATATCTAAAATAGTAAAAGGCCATCGTGAAATAAATCACCATGGCCTTTTTCGGTCTTTAAGATGACTTTTTTTTAATACGTCTATTATTTTCTATCACCGCTGCTAAAACTTAGACGCGCCGCAATTTTGTAGGTCTTTGAGCGTTAATGATTGATTTGCTTTTGCTCGTTCAGCCATAACTGCACAAGGCAGAGCCAGAGCCGCCGGCCTTCTGCCAGCTACGAAATCCGCGGTGGTGAGCCCATCCCTATTCTCAAAATGAGAAATATCGCCTTCTTCGCTTGGCTCAAGGCCACAGTAGGTACCAATCTTTGCCAGTTTTTCCCAGTCAATATCGTATTCCCGCCAACGGTCAACCACGTCCACCGCAAAACCGAAATTATGAATGCTTTTACCCCCCGGCGCCTCGGTGACTATGTGCCCGTCCACAGTCCGCCCTTGCTTGTATAATTGATCCTGCTCAGCCACGGTACGAAAACCGGACGAAATTCGCAATGTGTAACCGTAGACAGCCGCGGTGGGAATAAAACACTCATCAACCTGGCTTAAAAAATTCGGGT
>JAHIST010000077.1 GCA_018818145.1 Patescibacteria group bacterium | reverse complement strand
TGTCGGATTTGTTGGCTTGCCCAATGTGGGAAAATCCAGCCTGCTTAACGAGTTAACCCGCGCCAAAGCCAAGGTGGCTAATTATAAATTTACCACGCTTGAGCCGAACCTGGGCGTATATTATGATTTGGTGCTGGCCGATATCCCCGGACTTATTGAGGGAGCGTCAAGGGGCAAGGGCCTTGGTATTAAATTTTTGCGCCATATTGAGCGCACAAAAATAATTTTCCATTTCATTCCGGCTGACTCGGCCGATCCAGTGGCGGACTATAAAATCGTGCGGGGCGAATTGGAAAAGTACAGCAAACAGCTTTTAGAAAAGCCGGAGTATCTTTTTGTCAGCAAAAGCGATGTGGCAAATTCCGATAAGCAGAAAGAAATAATTGAAAAACTGAAAGAATTCAATAAAAATATTCTGCAGGTTTCCATATTTGATTGGGAAGCCGTAGAGCGCGTCAAAGAGATACTTAACGGGCTGATCAAGGAGAAAACTCAACCCCGACGCCCAAAGGGGTCGGGGTTCCGAAGCCGACGCCAGAGTCGGCTCTCCGATCGGACGTCGGAGCCGAAAGCGTCGGAGAATATCATTGAGCAAAAAGAAGTTATTGTCGGCGGAACTTTTGATTTATTGCACGCGGGCCACAAAGCTTTATTAAGAAAAGCTTTTGAGCTGGGCGAAGTTAGCATTGGCTTGGTTTCTGATAAAATGGCAAAAAGGATAAAGGGCGGGCCTGTCGGAAACTTTGAAAGCCGGAAAAAAGAATTAGGGGATTTTATTGGTTCAGAAATCGGCAAGGCCGCCGGGATTTTTAGAATAGACGACAAATTCGGCCCTGCTCTCAAAGAAGATTATGACTATATTGTCGTTTCCCCCGAAACTTATGAGAATTCTTTAGAGATCAACAGCCAGCGGCAAAAAATTAATAAAAAACCGATAGAAATTATAGAAATAGAATATGTTTTAGCAGAAGACAAAAAACCTATTTCTTCAACGAGGATATATAACGGCGAAATTAGCCGAGAAGGAAAATTACTAAACAGATGAAAAAGATTAAAATATTTATTGCTTTTTTAGTGATAGCCGTATCGGCTGTTTTGCTTTTTTGGCAGGACTTGAGCGGGCTTTATATGAATTTTTCATTAGAACTTCCAAAAATAGAAAGGGGAGTCTCGGATTTGGTGCAGGAGGCGCAAAAACAGATTTTTACGCCCACGCCCTTGCGGGCAGAAAAAGAGGCCCAGGAATCGCTTTTGACGCAGGAAGGTATCATTGCTCATACCAACGCAAAAAGGGCTGAAAGCGGCCTTCCAGCCCTTTTGGAGAGCTTAAACCTTGACGCTTCGTCGGCTGCCAAAGCTGAAGATATGTTTAAAAATCAGTACTTTGCCCATGATTCTCCTGACGGCCTTGGTGTGGGAGATTTGGCTGGTGTCGCGGGCTATGATTTTCTTATAATCGGCGAGAATTTGGCGTTGGGCAATTTTGAAAATGACCAGGCTTTAGTGCAGGCGTGGATGGACAGCCCTGGGCACAGGGCCAATATTTTAAATGCCAATTACCAGGAAATCGGCGTGTCAGTTATAAAAGGCGTTTTTGAAGGAAAAACCACTTGGCTGGCTGTCCAGCATTTCGGCAAGTCGGTTTCGGCTTGTCCACAACCTGACGCGGCATTGAAAATAAAAATTAAAACCAGTCAGGATCAGCTGTTAGAAATTCAAAATACTTTAGAGTCTTTGCTGGCCGAATTGCAAACAATAAGCAGGAGAGACAGGACAGCTTACAGCCAAAAAGTTGCCGAATACAATAATTTCGTTTCCCAATATAACAATTTGTCCGCCGAAATTAAAGCCATGGTAGCCGCGTACAATGAACAAGTAAAATTATTAAATAGTTGCGCCATCGGCAATTAATAGTAAAATAAAAATATGCCCAGTAATACAACCTCGCATAGAAACAAATTTATCCCAAAGACGAATTCTTATTATTTTTTGGATGAGAGGCTGTTTTGGGAATGTAATAAATTAGAATTCTCGTTACAAAACCCGAAGGTTTTGTTGCGAGGTTGATATACTGGGTATGCCTATTAAGCTTTCGCCAAATTCGTTGAATTTATTTTTGGAGTGCCCGCATTGTTTTTGGCTGGAAAAAAGAAAGGGCATCAAAAGGCCGCAGCCCTATCCTTATGCTT
>JAHIST010000076.1 GCA_018818145.1 Patescibacteria group bacterium | reverse complement strand
TCCGCGCATGCGAAAAATTTTGTTCAAATTCAAGGCGAGCCGAGCGTTAAGAAATCGCGTGCTATTGATGATGGTGGATAGCGATTTTAGCAAGGCGAGCCTTAGAATTTTTCAAAATTTTATCGCCGCGCGGCGGTTTTTTCCGTCGCTTTTTTGCCGCCAAAAAAGCGACAAACTGAATTTAATAAATCTTTTTAATCTCTACCCCAATGTAATAATGTTTTAAAATCTCCTGATAGGCTTTGACGCCCGTTTTGGCGAATTGGCGCGTGCCAGCGCCCGACAGGCCGACGCAGTGGTTGGCGCCGCCGCAAACGGTTTGCGTATATTGCGTTCCTGTCGGATCTTTTGCCCCGCCGGCCAAATATTCAAAGCCAGGCTGACAAAATTTATCGCCCCAAACCGCGCAGGCTGCTTTAGTTCCGATAATTATCAGTTCTGGCGCGCCGGAAGAATAGGCCGCCACAATCGGCTGGCCGTTATAGGCGGCGATTTCGCCCGGTGTGGCGTTTACTCCGTCAACGACCGATGGCGCTAAAATTTCCCGATTGTAACCTTTATATAATTGGTCGCTGGTTGTATTGTTTAAATGATAAACTTCATCCGCGCCGCGCTTGCCGCCTTTTAAAATATAATAATACGCGTAAGTTCTCGCCGCCACAGTCATAGCCTTTTGGTATTCCGCCGGATCACCCTGCAGGGTTTCGGCAATGCCTTTAAGATAATCTTCCAAACCTAACTCATTGACCGCCCATACTTTGTTTGATTTTGCCGAATAAACAATTTCTATCGCGCCGCGGAATTTATTATAATTGAGCGTCGGCTTCCAGGCCGGATTATCCTGATAAGAAACTATTTCTACAACGCCCTCGCCGGAACGAGGCGCTATTTTGGCAAAAGCGGTGCTGGCTGAATTTATGGTATAAACAAAATTTTCTCCGGCGTTTTTGGAAACGATAATCCCTCCGGCTTTATCTAAAATATCAAAAGCAGTGTTGGCGGTCAGCGTGACGCTGGGCGCAGTAACTTCAAAAATGGCGATTCTGACTTTGGGCACGGCCGCGGAGCCGGGCGTTGGCGACGGACTCGCAACCGGAGACGGGGTCGGGGTTGCCGTGGGTGTGGCGCTCGGAGATGGCAAAACAGTTGGAGTTGGAGCTGCCGCCCCTTCGGGGCGAGCCTCGCCCTCCGGGCGGGGAGTTGGTGACGATTGAGGAATAGCCGGCGACACAGAAACAATTGACTTGCCCTCATACAAAATTCCGAAATCCTGCGCCGACACAACCGAAACATTCACCCATTTATATTTTTTCTTTTTGAAAGTAGCGCTATCAACGGGAACCGGCTTGCCTCCGGATATCAAATAAACATCATTGCGGTCATTGGGACGCAATAAAGTTCCTTCCGAGTATTTAACCGGCTCGCCCTGCTGGTAACGCGCTAATTCCTGGGCTGATATTGCCAAAACCTGACTCCACTTATATTTTAAATTCAAAAATATTTCCGCGCTTATAAAAAGTCTCACCGCTCCTTTTTCAATCAAAAAAATGTCCGGGTCATTTTCCGCCTGCACCAACGTCCCGTCTGCATAAGTCATGATACTGCCCGTTGGCGCCAGCGCCACTTCAACCGGTTCAAGAGTAATAACTTTTTCCCATTTGTAACCCAGCTTTATAAAAGACTGCGCCGAAACAAATTCATGCTTCTGCCCTCCCTTCATTAAATAAACCTCTGGTTTACCTTGCTCGCGAAAAAGCGTACCGTCAGGATAGAGCATCGCGCTGCCCCCCAAAAAAGCGGCTACTTGCACCGGCTCCATATTTGTTACTTTTGACCATTTGTAACCCAAAATATTAAACAGATTGCCCGAAGTTACCCAACGCCTTTTCCCATTTTGGATAAAATAAACTTTCGTCCCGTCGCTGATAAGTTGGCCGTCTGGGCCATATTTTATAGGAAAACTATCTGGATAATTTAGCAGCTCATCAGCCGTCACTTGCCTGACTTGCGAAAAATCAAAGCCCAATTTAACAAACTGCTTGGCGGTTAAATTAAAAACGCGTTTTTTGCCACCCTCTATCAAATAGACATCCGGCTGGCCTTTAATTTGCACCAGTGACCCGTCGGGATATTTCAAAAACCTTGTTTCGGAAAAAAGGTCAAGCTGCTTGGCCGGAAGACTCACTAATTTACTGTATGCGTTGCCCTGCGCCAGATAATTGGCTAAGTTTTCAAAAGTTTTACGGGTTCCGCTAATGATTTTATAAACTTTCGCGCTGCCGTCATTTTTTTGATAAATATAATCCTTAAATTTTGCTGCAAAGACAGCGGCTTCACGCCTCACCCGGGCAAAATCAAGCAGCGCCGGGTCAGGATTTCCAGCCTCAACATCTTTATGGCCCAAAACAACCGGGCCAGAAAAAAATGTTTTGAAACCGCCCTTGCTGGCATTCCAAATAAAAGAAGAAGATTGTCCTTGCGGGTCAAGATTATTATTAACCGTCAGCCAGCCAATCAGTTTTGCCAAACTGTCATAAACCGCTGACGGTGGTTGCCAGGTAGCATAATTGCCTAAAATCGTAATGCCGATAGACCCGAAATTAAAATTATCGTACGTCCGGTCATAATAAGTATGCCCGCCCCGCGAGCCGTTACCACCATAGCGGCCTTCATAAATTCTACCCTGCTGGTCAATGATGTAATTGTAACCGATATCGCCCCAGCCACGCGTAACTGCGTGAAAACGATAAATCGCCTGAATAGTCAGAATTGGATCGGTATTATTGTTACAAGTAGGGTTGCTGATTGGATCACAGCCAGTATCGTGCAAAATTATCCGTTCCACCGGTTGCCAGTCAGAAGGAGTGCCATCACTTTGAACTTGCTGCGGCACCCAGGTCATTAAAGCATTAAGAGAAGGACTGTTGTCCCAGGTTGAACGGGGCAAGATGATAGGCAAATCCGAATCAGCATAGCTAGTAGGCTCAATTTGCGCGCTGGAAGGCAAAGAAAATAAAACAATCCCGCCCAAAATTAACGAAATTGCGACTAAACAAAAAAATTGTCTTATAAAATCATTCATAAAATTTCCTTCGTTTAAATTATATCACAAAGCACCTTTTCTGATAAATCCCTATGCCTAAAAATTTAAATAAAGTAAAACTCCCTTTTCGGGAGTTTTACGGTCTTGCCGAGATTTAACTAACTAAATCCCCTATTGCATCTGCGGCGGCTGCTGGCCGCTCATGTTCTCCGGAGGAACGGAGGAACCCTGAGAACCATCTTTCTTCTTCATCATCCACCAGATGACAGCCGCTACAACGACAACCACTACTATAATCAATATCCATGTCCACATAAATTTTATATTAAAAATTTATTAATGCTTAAATTATAATAAAACTGGGCTCGCGCGCAGACCTTTCGCACACCCTCCTGTTTTTAATATAGCATGACTAAAAAATAAAAAAAGGTGTCAACCTGTGGATAACCGGACATCGCTAATCAAACACGAATTTCCCACGAATATTCATGCATTATCGCAAAATTTTAATTTTTACTTTTTAATTTTTGGTTTCTATAAATTAACTTTTCGGTTAATTTATAGATGTCCCCTGCTCCCATAATTATACAGATATCGCCCTCGCTTAGATTTCTCTTTAAATATCCTACGGTTTTTTCAAAGCCTTCAAAATATAAAATTTCTTGATTCATTATTCCTGATTTAAGATTCCTGTTTTTTATTGCTTCAAAGAGCTTTTCTGAATTTATTTTTTTCTTAATTTCTTCTTTTTCTCGGCCGGCCACGCTGTAAATTGGCAATAAAATTACTTTATCGGCCTCTTCAAACGCGCTGACAAATTGGTCAAACAGCTGATAAGTCCGCTGATATTGGTGCGGTTGAAAAACACACCAGAGTCGGCCGCCCAACAGTTCTTTTGCGCCTTGCAATGTCGCCCTAATCTCTGTTGGATGGTGGCCGTAATCATCGTAAATTTTAGCGCCGTTTATCTCTCCCTTATATTCCATCCGTCGCCAAGTGCCGATAAAATCATTTAAAGTTTTTACAGAAACTTCATCAGGTATTTTAAGCAACCTCGCCGCCGCCAAAGCCGCTAAGGCATTTAAAACATTGTGCTCTCCTGGTAATTTTAAAATTTCTTTTAGCTTATTTGTTTCCGGCTGATCAAGCGAATACGTCTG
>JAHIST010000075.1 GCA_018818145.1 Patescibacteria group bacterium | reverse complement strand
CTCCTTCGATTGTCATTCTGAACGGGGGTTAGCGAAGCTAACCGTAGCGAAGAATCTAATCATTTAGATTCTTCGGCTCGCTACGCTCGCCTCAGAATGACCCCGCGCGCGGAGGCGCGGGGAAATTACTTTTATTATAAATTAGATATTTTTAATTATCCTTCCGGCGGAATCTCGTAATAATTAAAAAGATACTGCGCCAAATCGCTGAAAACCGGCGCCAGAGACTCGGAAGCAAACTGGATCCCGCGCGGTTTTTCCATTTTCAAAAAAATAATAAATTTTGGATTATAGGCCGGCGCGTAACCGACAAAAGTATGACTTGTTTCTTCGGAATAGCCGCGCTTGTCTTCGCTGGGAATTTGGGCCGTGCCGGTTTTGCCGGCAATAAAATAGTCTTTAATTTTTACCTTATCATAGCCGTTGCGAACGGTGCTGACAAGCATAGCCGTCAGTTTGCCGGCGGCCTGCGCCGATATAACCTGGCGAATTTCTTGCGGCTCGGTTTTCTTTTCTTCGCCATTTGATTCAACAATTTTCTCTACAATATAGGGTTTCATCAGTTTGCCATTGTTGGCTATGGCGGCAATGGCGGCTGTCATCTGCAAGGGCGTGGCAGAAATGCCTTGGCCAAAAGCGGCGGTGGCAAAATTTATATCGCGGTCTTCGTAAAGATTTTTCAAATTTCCTCCTGCTTCTCCCGACAAATCAACGCCCAGCAGCTCGCCAAAGCCGAACGTCTCAATATATTTTTTGAAAGTTTCGCCGCCGATTGTTTTTTGAACAAAAATCACGCCCGTGTTGATTGATTTCTCCAAAACCTCAGTCATAGTACTTAGTCCGTATGTTTTTTCCTGGGAATTTTTAACCACATAACCGCCGATCTGGACCGAACCGGTATCAACATAGGTAGTTTCGGGAGAAATTTTATTTGTATCCAGGCCCGCGGCCATAACAATCGGCTTAAAAACCGAACCCGGCTCATAGAGCCCCTGAACGCAGGAATTTAAAAAAATATTCATGCTCTCTACTTTATTGTATTCATTGGGATTAAATTCAGGAAAACTGGCTAAAGCGCGAATAGCGCCGGTTTTTGGCTCCATTACAATAGCGCAGCCGTTCTTAGAATCCCATTTTTCTAAAACCTCTTTCATTTTTTGCTCAACTGCATATTGTATATTTTGGTCCAGAGTCAAATAAATATCTGCCCCGTCCTGCGCCGGCTGAATTCTATAATCGCTAACCAGAAACCACCGGCCCAAAGCGTCTTTTTCGGAGCTTAAAAAACCGCTGCTGCCCGCCAGTTCTTTCTCATAATATCCCTCAACGCCGTATTGGCCAATTCGCTGATTGTCTTTAAAGCCGACAAATCCAGAGATATGGCTTGCTAAATTTTCCTGCGGATACCAGCGTAAATTTTCCGAAGACAAATAAACCCCGGCCAATTTTAATTCTTTAATCTTCTGAACCGCCTCGTCGCTTAATTTTGATTTTAACGACTCGTAGGGATCTTCCGGGTCTTTCATCTTTTCCAAAATTTTATCTTCAGGAATTTCTACTATTGGTGCTAGCTTGCTGGCAACTTCATTTTTATCCATAATTTCTTTAGGTGTTAAGAAAACCGTCTGGTATGTCCGGTTGACTGCCAAAGGATACAATAGATTATTTTTTCCTTGAATAAAAATTTCCCCTCGCTGGGGAATTATTTTTTTAGTGAACTCATGCTGGCCTTCGGCCAGAGCGGCATAAAAACCGTGCTTTAAAACTTGCAAATAAAAAAGCCGGACTGCTATACAGCCAGCCGCAAGCACAATCAAAAAAAAGATAAAGTAGAAACGTAAATTGCCGAATTTCTTCTTCATTTTTTGAAACCGCTATCTCAAAAAATTGCACCGCCGCCAGCTATTCAGAAAAAGCGAAAGAGTTCAGACCGACCTTCAAATAATTGGCTTTTTCAATAATCACCAAATTTAGATTTTTAGCCGCCTGCTGCAAATTATTGAGAGAACGCATCTGCATCAAAGAGACAAGCAAAGACTGGTCTTTTTCCTGGCCCTGCGTTAAAGTTTTTTGGAAAGCGTGTAATTCAAAATTTTTAGCGACCAGCGTGTTCATTTGGATAAGATAAAGAACGCTTAGAATAACCAAAACGAAAATTATGCTCAAGCTCAAGGCTATCCTGCCCTTTTGGCTTGCGCATTTTATCTCATGATTATGGCAGCGATAATAAGTCATAACGCGGCTATTTTTTAATTATTGCCCTTAATTTCGCGCTGCGGCTGCGAGGATTTTTAGCTATTTCTTCAACCGTTGGCAATACGGGTTTTTTTGTTAAAATTTTAATTTCTTCTTGGCGGGCTTTTTGGCGAAAAAAATTTTTAACAATCCTGTCTTCCAAAGAATGAAAAGATATGACTGCCAATCTGCCGCCGCTTTTTAAAATATTCACCGCCTGCGGCAGAAACTTTTTTAAATTTTCCAACTCATTGTTAACTGCGATCCGCAGGGCCTGAAAGGTTCTGGTGGCAAAATGTATTCTGCCATAACGATAGCCGGCCGGGACTGCCTGCGCAACAACGCCAATTAATTCCCGGGTGGTCCTAATAGGCGCGGCTTTTCTTAAAGAAACAATCTGCTGGCTGATGCGCCAAGCGTGTCTCTCTTCTCCGTATTCTTTTAAAATTTTTTCTATCTCCTGCTGAGGCCAATAGTTAACAATCTCCCGCGCGCTTAGTCCCTGCCGCAAACAATAGCGCATATCCAAAGGTTCGTCTTTCAAAAATGAAAATCCTCGGCCGCTTTCCTCCAGCTGCTCTGACGACATGCCCAAATCAACTAAAATGCCGTCTATTGGAAAAATTTTTCCCTCCTGAATTATTTTTTCAATATCAGCGAAGTTTCCTTCAATAAAAATCAACTGCTCCGGCTCGCTTTTTTCAAAGTGCACTTGGGCGCGGCGCAAGGATTCTGCATCTAAATCCAAGCACAAAATTTTTCCCTCCGCTCCGATTTCCTTTAAAATTTCTTCTGTATGACCCGCCGCGCCGCAGGTCCCGTCAATAAAATTTTCGCCAGGTCGGGGGCTTAAATATTTAATAACTTCGTCCACAAGAACAGAAATATGTGCCATGTTAATTTCACTTCGTCTTTTTTCATTAACAATCTTTAATTCAAAATACAAAAATCAAAATGTAAAATTTAGGTATTCGCCGAAGGCGAATATACTTTAAATTTTTAAGTTGTCATTTTGCATTTTGCCTGCCCCGCTCGCCTTTAACTTGTCTATTAATTTAAATTGTTTAGCTGATATAATGAGTAATTATCAACAGACTATTTAACGCGAGGCGGGCCGGGGATATTTACATTTTACATTTTCAGAAACCAATCTCCGACAATTTCGCCGCCAGATCGCCTACTTCGCGTTCCGTTTTCTGCTTGTATTCATTCCAGCGCGCCTCGTCCCAAATTTCCAAATGCTTAAAAACTCCGGCGATTACCACATTTTTTTCAATATTGGCGTACTGCTTTAAATAGTCTGGAACCAAAATTCTTCCCAAAGAATCAAACTCCACTTCCACCGCTCCCGATAAAATCACCCGAGCCAATCCCCTGGCCTCAATCTGGCCGGCCGGCAACTTGCTTAATTTCTCAGCCAAATTTTCCCATTCCCGCAAAGGATAAAGCGCCAGACAATTATCAAGACCGCGGGTCAGCACTGCTCCGCTTCCTAACTCCTTTCGCAGCTTGGCCGGAATCGCCAAACGCTTCTTTTCATCAATTGTATGTTTATATTCACCGATTAGCATTTTCTCTTCTCCTCCCATAACTGCGAGACTGATTATTTTCAAAAACATCGCGCAGCCGCGCCCATTGTCTGCTTGCAGTGCATCAACGGCGCGGCGAGCGCTAAGCAGCAGCCAGTAACGAACTTTCAGCTATATCAGCCGGGCTGACTGCATTTTTTGAAAAGAATCGGTCGAGCAGTTATCCACACTTTTCATTAGTTATTAACAGAATTATCCACAATTTTCCACTTCGCTCTAATTTTATTCCACTTTGTGAAACGCGTCAACCGCTTAATTCCCATTATTTTTCAATAAACCTAAAATCGTAATTTTTCGCACAAAAACAAAAAAATGGCTCATTCAAGCCATTTTCCTAACTAAAAACTACAAGCTACTAACTAAAAACTATTATTAGTTGTCCCCTTTTTATCCCCAAATTACATTAAAGATGTATTTATATGATTCCGCTCGAACCTATTTTATCAAAAATTCCTGAAGATTGAAAGCGCCGCGCCAAAGGGCGCGGCGCGAAACCAATTCCGACGCTCGGGCGGCGCGGGAAGGAGGGGGTTGGGGGGAAGGCCCCGAAGGAGTCGCTTCGCGACCCTACGGGGTAAAAATTTTTGCCCGCCCTCGCTTTTCCGCCGCCGCAATTTTTCGCGCCAGCGAAGCTGGCGCGCCGCCTAATTTCTGTCTTAATTTATTTAATCTAGAAATTCTTCGCAAATGAGCTCGGTATCGGAAGTGATTGTTTTTTCAAATTTACTGTCGCCATCGGCATCAACCATAAGAGTGGCACCCTTTTCTCCTCGCGCCAAAGCATTCCAATCGAATTTATAACGATGGGCCTGACCAGCTGAAATCGGAATATTTACCGCATTAAAAATAGTCTCTTTACTGTTTACGACGGAAGATTTAGCAAACTGATAATTTCCATCCTTTTTGCAAAAAATTTCGTACGTATAGGAATTCGGATCTGCCTGGTTAAAAATCGTGATATTACCATTATCGTAAACAGACCGCGGAATTTCCTGCCTTACCTTCCCATCGAATAATCCGGTAGCCCTGCCTTCCGAATCGTAAGCACGCATTTCATATTCGCCCTTCTTGTATATACAGCTAATTTTGGACGATTTATCAGATTTTTTCTCAGAAAATATATTTGAACCTTTAAGAAAATAATAAAATACTCCCCCTGCGGCTAAAAGACCGATTATTATTAAAATTATTATAATTATTGAAATTCCTTTTTGGTTCATAATTTTTTATTTTAAATTTAGTTACTTAGTTAAAAAATTTAGACTATTAAGCATTGAATATGCTTTTTTGTAGTTTTCTTTTGGATCTATTATTTTTAAACTTGGTTGAGGATCGTCTATTGGAAATTGGATTTGATAAATTTTATTGTTTTCCGGTTTAGAAATAAAAACCATATCTATTGATGGTTCTCCCACAACTCCGATATTTACTCCTTGATACCGATAACCTTTTACATTCCCAACTAATATTTCTCCCTCTTTGCTATAAGAAATTGGGAATTGTGGTGTCGTTTTTTTGAATTCTTCAAGCCAAGCTTTTGCGGCCGCTTGACTATCTGCCTTGGAAGGATTATCGCTAATTAAAATTGAGAAATTATAATAATTTGGTTTATCAAAAATTCTAAATTCTACTCTATTGAATTGCTCATTTATTTGCCAATCTTTTGGATACTGAATATTAAACATCTGTTTTTCATTTTTATAAATTTGCCAATCGGTGGGCGTTTGCGCTTGATTAACCTCGGCTGATGTGCCACTTTCAGTGACTTGTTCAACAATCCACCAAAATTCTTTACCATCTTCAACGCCATACATGATTTTTTTACCATCCTCGCTGAAAGACAAAGAATTTCTATCTATATCGTCGTATATTTTGCTTTCTACGCCATTTACAACGACAGTCTTTTTCAGACCTTGTTTAGCCATATACGCAATATTTCTGCCATCTTTGCTAAAAATCGGCGGATAAACGTAATCATACGCTTTATCTTCCTGTTCGTTCTCAACAATAAAATACTTCCCTTGTCGTTGTGCCCTAAAAACAACCCTGCTACTGTCGGGACTGAATAGCGGAGGCGCGTCCATTATTCCATAAAAATTAAAGTTATTAGAATAGGGGCCTATTTCATGACTGTCAATAACGGCAAAATACTGAGCAGAAAGTTCCGGGCCATTCCTTGCCACGAAAGCAAATCTTTTGCCATCGGGGCTAAAATATATTTTAAAATTATTCATGAAATAATCGTATGACTTACTAATCTCCGTATCGTTAACAACAGCGACCATTTTTCCTCCCCTCGTAGCCGAATAGGCAAATTTCTGACTATCTGGACTAAAACCGGAAAAATAAACATAATCATATGGTTTATATATTAACGATCTGTGTTCTTCGCCGTTTATAACTAAAAATTCCTTCTCGTTCTGCCTAGCGACATAAGCAAGTTTTTGGCTATCTGGACTAAATTGAAGACTACCAATTGTATCGTATAACTTTACTTCTCTGTTATTTACAATAACAGACCATTTATCAGCTTGCTTTGCTGCATATGCAAAATTTTGACTATCCAAACTAAAAACAATATTACCCAATTTATCATAAGCTTTACTCTCTTGCCCATCGGTAATGACAAACTCTTTGTTATTTTGATTGGCCATGTAAGCAAATCTCTTGCTATCGGGGCTAAAAATAAAACCCCAAACATCGTCAAAAAGTTTACCTTCCTGATTATTTACTACAATAAAATATTTTAAACCACCTCCTACTTGTATGGCTCGATAGCCAATCTTCTGGCTGTCTGGACTAAAGATAAAAGAATCTTCTTCTATGAGATCGTATGGCTTTCCTTCTTTATCATTCACAACAATACGCCATTTCTTATCCAGTGAAACCCTGTAGGCGATCTTTTGGCTGTCGGGACTAAAGATAGGAGAACCGACAGAATCATATCCCTTCCCTTCTTGACCATTTACAATAATAAATTCTTTTCCGTTCAGTTTAGCCTTATATGCAAATTTTTGACCATCGGGGCTAAAAATAATTCGCGAAATCTCGTCATATGGTTTGCTTTTTTCATTATTAATAATTACAAGTCTTTTCCCAGAAGAATCTTGCGCATACCAAAAAACTCTTTTCCCTTCTTTATCAAATTGGAAAAGCGTTGGCTCCTCATTTTGTATTTGGATTGCCCTAGGATAAAACTTTTTTTCTTTCGCATCAGGGATTGTCGCTAATTTAGCTGATTCAGTTTGTATTTGTTCTGATTTATTAATAGGAACGAAATTAATTTTATCTGATTGAATTAAAAAATAAGCAGTTGCCCCTAACCCGGCAACCAAAACCATTACAACAATAATTAGCATTTTTTTGCTGGTATTTCGAGATTTTGACGCAACTGATTCACGGTCTTCTGTCTTGCTATACAATATGTCAGAATAATTTTGGGTGGCATCTGCCGATTTAAAACTTTCATCAATATCAATTTCTTGCCAACCCTTCGCAAGCAAAGTAGATTTAATTTGTTCATCTGTTTGTCCGGTCTCTTTTGATTTTTTAATAAAATCTATTAATTCTTGGTTGACCATAAAAAATGGAATTGAGATTTTTTTGGAATTATTTAAGTCCACGACCCTACTTAAATGATACCATAAAATTAATTTTTGGGAAACAAAAAAGGAGTAAATTGTTGCCCGCGCACGGGTGGGATTGGGGCAAGGGCAACATACCTTTTGGCGGCGCATTTCGCAAAGCAAAATACGAAAAATTGCGGCGGCGGAAAAGCGAGGGCGGGCAAAAATTTTTACCCCGTAGGGTCGCGAAGCGACTCCTTCGGGGCCTTCCCCCCAACCCCCTCCTTCCCGCGGCCGCCCGAGCGTCGGAATTGGTTTCGCGCCGCGCCCTTTGGCGCGGCGCTTTCAATCTT
>JAHIST010000074.1 GCA_018818145.1 Patescibacteria group bacterium | reverse complement strand
AATTCTAAACCGCATCACAGTTTCCATATTTTAGTCCTTGGCTCAATTACCGGCCGGGTTAATTTTGAAGGTGACACAAAATTAAAAGATGTTTGCCGAGTGGGGTGGGGAAGAGTAATAAAAAAAATCAAAAATCAAAAATCAAAAATCAAAATTTTAGTAGAATATCAGCCTCTCGTCGAGAATAAAACTTTGAAGCTCGGCACGCCAAAGCAAAAAGAAATTTTCTGGGATAAAAATTTAATACCGAAAATTAAAATAGGGGACTGGGTTTCATTCCATTGGAATTACCTGGTGCAGGTATTAAGTACAAGCGAGATGGCCAATTTAAAAAAGTATACATTGAATACCTTGAAGTCTTTATAAAACAACTGTCATTGCGAGGAGGAGCGCAGCGACGACATGGCAATCCCGCGGATAACTGATAACGGCGGTAATTGTACGGGATTGCTTCGCCCCGCCGCCCAAAAGCGGCGGGCTCGCAATGACATATAATGAGTATGATAAAAAAACCAACCATTGCTATAGTTTCACTGACCTGCTGTGAGGGATGTCAGGTGGCGATTTTGGATTTGGGACAAAAATTTCTGGACTTGTCCAAAAAAATAACTATCGGCGATTTCGCGTTTCTGGAAGATACGCCCGAACCGCCCAACTACGACATTGTTTTTGTGGAAGGCGCGCCAATTACCGAAAAAAATATCGCGAGATTAAAAAACCTGCGCTCGCGCTCTAAATATTTAGTGGCGCTTGGCGCCTGCGCGGCGCTGGGCGGCATTGCCGAGATAAAAAATTATCAGGACAAAAATGAACGCCTGCGCTATGTCTATAAAAATTTTGAGGAAATTAACAATCCCGACATAAAACCAATAAGCCATTACGTAAAAGTTGACTTTGAAATTCCCGGCTGCCCAATAAACAAAAAAGAATTTTTACGTATTGCCAAAAGCTTAGTCGCGGGAATTAAGCCAAAAATTCCCCAACGGCCGGTCTGCTATGAATGCCAGATCAGACAAAATAAATGCCTACTGCAAGAAGGTTCACCCTCCGAAGCTTTAGCGAAGGGGGGATTGCCCTGTCTTGGCCCCGTAATTCTGGGCGGCTGCGGCGCGCCCTGCCCCTCAAGCGCTTACCCCTGCGACGGCTGCCGCGGACCGATAAAAAACATCAATCCCGACAAATTAAATAAACAATTAATAGCGCAAAATTATACTCAAGAAGAAATTGATTTAATCACCCAGCGCTTTGGGATGGAGGATAAAATTTACCCCGACCCGCCAAACATAAAAAGCTAACCGACCACTGACTACCGACTACCGCTTATTAATTCCGGCGTTAGACCGTAGTCTGTAGACGGTAGACATTTTCTTGCATATCAAAATTGATCACATCGCTAAAATTGAAGGACACGCCGGCTTTACCGCCGACATAGCGGAGGGAAATGTTCAAAAAGCGCGAATAGATGTTCAAGAAGGCGCGCGGCTACTGGAAGGAATTTTGCGCGACCGGAGCATTTTTGAGGTTTCGCAAATTACCTCTCGCATCTGCGGCGTCTGCCCGGTGGTGCATACTTTAACAAGCTTAAAAGCGTTGGAAAAAGCGCTGAATATTGAAGTTTCCGAACAAACCATCCTGTTGCGCAAACTAACGATGATGGGACAAATCATTAACAGCCATGCCCTGCATCTTTTCTTTTTTTCGCTTTCTGATTTTTTTGGTACAGCCAATGATTTGGACTTAATTAAAAAATTTCCCGGCCGCGCTAAAGACGCGCTGGCCTTGCGGGAATTTGGCAACAAAATTATAGAAATTATTGGCGGCCGCTCAATTCATCCTTTAACCCCAACTATCGGCGGGTTTCTAAAATTGCCCGACGCTAAAAAACTGGGAAAGATTTTTTATGAATGCGAAGAAATACTGGGTGCCGCTAAAAAGCTCGCCGCGCTTTTCATTAAATTAAAATATCCCGCATTTATCCGTTCCGCGCCCTACGCCAGTTTGCACCACGCAAAAGAATACGCGATTTATGACGGCTTAATAAAAACACCTGATGAAAAAAATACTAGTCCAACAGAATTTATTGATACTATCAAAGAATTTCAATTGAAAGGCAGCGCCGTTAAAAGAGCGCAATACCTTGGCAAGCCTTTTATGGTTGGCGCAATCTCGCGGCTGAATAATAATCCCGGCCAGCTTAATCCCGAAGCAAAAAAGTATCTTAGGGCCGCCAAAATCCATTTGCCCAGCTTTAACCCGTTCCACAATATTTTAGCCCAGGCGATAGAGATGGTTCATTGCGTTGAAGAAGCAAAAAAATTGCTCCACAATATTTTGCGTCAGGATTTAAGTAAAAACAATTCCGGCGAGCACGAACGCCTGATTAAGACAAAATTAAGGCTTATTCAAATTTCGGCCAGAGGCACAGCCGCCATGGAAGCGCCGCGCGGCACACTCTATTATTTTTACGAAATCGGCGGCAACGGCAAAGTAAAAAATTGTAATATCATCACTCCGACCTCGCAAAACCTGGCGCGCGTGGAAAAAGATTTGGAAGAATATTTGCCTTCGCTTTTGGGCACAAAAAACGTCTGTAAAAAAGATTGTACCGACAAAATAAAAATGTTGGTGCGGGCTTATGACCCGTGCTTGACCTGCGCGACACATTAAATTTCGGCTATGCATGATTTTCACCTTGCCAATCAAATAGTAAAAATTGCCAAAGAGCACGCAGCCAAAAACAATTTATTGAAAATAAACAAAATTGTGATAGAATTAGGAAGTATTGTTGAACACGGAAAAAATATCTCGCCGGAGAATTTGGAATACAATATTAACCTTTTATTACCCTGTAAAGTTGAAATTAAAAGGGTCAAAGGTGATAAGTGGAAATTACTGAGCATAGATGGCATGTAACATGTAACAGGTAACATATAACAAAATCTTATTGTTATATGTTGCGTGTTTTATGTTATATGATTTAATCATTATCGGCGCCGGGCCGGCCGGGCTTTCGGCGGCAATTTACGCCGTGCGCAAAAAACTGAATACCCTAGTTTTGGCCGCCAATGTCGGGGGCCAGACAACCGAAGCGCATTTAGTTAATAATTATCTGGGTATTCCGGAAATTTTGGGCGTGGAGCTGATGGAAAAATTTAGAGACCACGCCGAAAAACTGGCTATAGAAATTAAAGAAGGTGTAAATGTGCAAAACATCTCAAAATTCTCTCAGAATACTTTTAAAATTTTTACTGACCAAGGCGATTTTGAAGCACGGATAATAATTGCGGCTACTGGCAAAACATATCGCCGGCTTAATATTCCGGGCGCCAAGGAATTTGAAGACAAAGGAATCACTTATTGCGCCACTTGCGACGCCCCTTTGTTTAAAAGCAAGACTGTCGCGGTAGTCGGAGCGGGCGACGCGGGCCAGGACGCAGCCTGGCAGCTAACTAAATACGCCGCTAAAATTTATTTGTTTAACCGCTATCCCGATTTGCGCGGCGACGACATTCAAATGCAAGAACAGCTCAAAAGCCATGAAAAAATAGAAATTATCAATGATTGCTATCCGGCTGAAATAAAAGGGGATAAATTTGTTAAAAGCCTACTTTATAAAAACAACGGCTTCGATGAATCAAAAGAAATATCGGTTGATGGAATTTTTGTAGAAATCGGCTCCTCGGCCGCTTCCGAATATTTAAAAAATATGGTAGAATTAAACGAAAGGGAAGAAATTATCATAGACCCGAAAACCAATATGACTTCCTGCACGGGCATTTTTGCCGCCGGCGACGTTACCGATGTCCCTCAAAAACAAATGATTGTGGCGGCCGGCGAAGGCGCCAAAGCAGCGCTGTCAGCATATGAATATCTCAAAAATAAATAAATTTTTAATGTTTTAAAATTAACGCATTAAAAATTATTTAAAAAATTAAAAATTGGAAATTAAAAATTGTGATAAAAGTATATAGCACTCCCACCTGCCCTTATTGTGTAACGCTAAAAAAATTCCTTAAAGAAAAAGGGGTTAATTTTGCGGATATTGATGTTTCTGCCGACGAAAAAGAATTGCAGGAAATGATTGACAAATCCGGCCAGATGGGCGTGCCCGTCATTGATATCAATGGCGAAATTGTCATCGGTTTTAATCGAGATAAAATTTTAGAATTATTAAAAATTAAAGAATAAAGGTCGAAGTTAAAAATTATAATTGTTTTTAAAAAATGTCTCCTCTTTTAATAATTATTTTAGCCATAGCGGCAGTTATTGTTCTCTGGCTGATCGTTACTTTTAATCGCTTGGTTATATTAAAAACAAGAACTAAAGAAGCTTGGTCGGATATTGATGTCCAATTAAAAAGAAGATACGATTTGATTCCTAACTTAGTTGAAGCGGTCAAGGGCTACGCCGCTCACGAAAAAGAAATTTTTGAAAAAGTGACCAAATCCAGAGCTAATGCAATGGGTGCCACCGGCGTAAAAGAAAAAACGCAGGCAGAAAACGCGCTGACCAATACCCTAAAATCCCTCTTTGCCGTAGCCGAAAACTATCCCGACCTGAAAGCTTCTCAAAATTTTCTGGAACTTCAGCGAGAACTCCGCGATACCGAAGATAAAATTCAGGCTGCCAGAAGATTCTACAATGGCAACGTTCGTGA
Organism: Patescibacteria group bacterium; assembly: GCA_018818145.1. Taxonomy (GTDB): domain Bacteria; phylum Patescibacteriota; class Minisyncoccia; order Portnoybacterales; family GWB1-42-6; genus JAHIST01. The sequence goes on along the minus strand of JAHIST010000074.1, from coordinate 13,564 downwards.
TTTAAATATTAAAATTCAGACCTTTCCCGTTAATCTGGTAGCTGGTTTATTTGGTTTTGTAAAAATGGATTTTTTCGAGATCGAACAAGCGGCTCGCGAGCCGGTGAAAGTAAGTTTTTAAAATTTCTATTGCGGCATTAACGGCAAATAAGCAAATAATCAGCTATATATTATCACGTACAGTCCAGTTCGCTAAATAATCAAACATTGGCGCTTTTTTGCTTAATGACTCTCTATACACACGCTGAATCAAATATCCGAAAAACCTGGTTTTTGATAACCGGTTTTCTGGTTTTTATTATTGCCATCGGCTGGCTTTTCAGCTATTTGCTTGATAGCAGTACTATTTTAGTTGTAGCGGTATTTTTAAGCGTTTTAATGAGTTTTGGCAGTTATTGGTTTTCTGATAAAATTGTTTTAACAATGGTCCATGCCCAGCCGATTAATAAACAAGATAATCCCGAACTTTATCGTCTAGTCGAAAATCTTTGCATAACTGCCGGCTTGCCCCTACCAAAAATTTATATAATTAACGAATTTCAACCCAACGCTTTTGCCACAGGCAGAGATGCCAAACACGCGGTCCTGGCAGTAACTCGTGGCCTTCTGGAAAAATTAGAGCGGGTTGAGCTTGAAGGGGTAATCGCTCACGAACTTGCCCATATTGGCAACAAGGATATGTTTTTACAAACGGCAATCGTGGTGCTAGCCGGAATAGCGGCCGTCCTTTCAAATATGTTTTTAAGAATCAGTTTTTTGAGGCGCGGCGAGCGCAGCTCCAGAAACTCGGCCGGCTCCCTTATTATGATTCTAGGATTGGCGGCCGCGATTTTGGCGCCGTTAGCCGCTTCTTTAATTCGCCTGGCAATATCCAGAAAACGAGAGTTTCTTGCAGATGCCAGCGGTGCGTTATTAACCCGCTATCCGGAAGGTTTAGCCCGAGCTTTGGAAAAAATCTCTTCTGATCCAAATCCAATGAAAATTGCCAATAATTCCACAGCGCATCTTTTTATTTCCAACCCCTTTAAGGGAGAAGAAAAACGCAGCTGGTTTACTAAATTGTTTATGACCCATCCGCCCATTGAAGAAAGAATCGCTGCTTTGCACGAAATAAAAACATAGGTGGATCGGCAGCTTTGGCGGTGGACGAGGCGGTGGATTTGGCGGTGGCGGGGGATTCGGCGGTTTTGGCGGCGGGTCATCCGGCGGCGGGGGTTCAAGCGGCAGTTGGTAATTCAAATTATGTCACTCTGAGGGCGCAGCCCGAAGAATCTTAAAGATCCTTCGCTCCGCTCAGGATGACAAAAAAATAAATGATAAAAATAGCCATAAATGGTTTCGGGAGAATAGGCAGGCCTACCTTCAGAAGAATTTTTGATAATCATCCGAATATTGAAGTCGTCGCGATAAATGATTTGACCGACGCGCCGACTTTGGCGCAGCTGCTTAAATATGATTCTCTTTACGGCCGATATGACCATGAAGTCAAAGTGGAAAAAAACGCGCTGGCGGTTGATGGGAAAAAGATAAAAATTCTGGCTGAGAAAGACCCGGTCGCCCTGCCTTGGAAAGATTTAGATGTTGATGTGGTCCTTGAATGTTCGGGTGTTTTTACCAAAAAAGACGGCGCGCAAAAACATATCAAAGCCGGCGCCAAAAAAGTGATTATTTCGGCGCCTTCTGACAGCGAAGAAATTCCAACCTACCTTTTGGGCGTCAACGCCGATAAATACCAAGGTGAAAATATTATTTCCATGGGCTCCTGCACTACCAATTGTCTGGCGCCCATAGTCAAAATTCTAAACGATGCCTATGGGATAGAAAACGGATTTATGACCACTGCCCATTCCTACACAAATGACCAACGGATTTTGGATTTGCCGCACAAGGATTTGCGCCGAGCGAGAGCTGCAGCTATTAATATAGTTCCAACCACTACCGGCGCCGCCAAAACCGTTGCCAAGTGTATCCCCGAGCTTGAAGGGAAATTGGACGGATTGGCTCTGCGCGTGCCAACCCCGGTTGTCTCCATTACCGATTTTGTCTGCACGGTCAAAAAAGCTACGAACGTTAAAGAAATAAATAATTTATTCAAAGAAAAAGCAGCCAGCGAACTAAAAGGGATTTTAGATATTTCCACAGAACCTCTCGTTTCAATGGATTTTAAAGGCAACGCCCATTCTTGCATTATTGACCTTCCACTGACAATGGTTAAAGAAAATCTGGTCAAAGTAATTTCGTGGTATGATAATGAATGGGGCTATGCCTGCCGTTTGGCCGAGATGACGGAGTATATTTCAAAATAACGGCTTTGGTATTTATGAAAAATTTTTTTGTTACTGTTTTCTTATTTATCGTTTTTAGCCTTTTTTGTCATAATTCTGTTTTAGCGCAGACGGTTTCTCTGACGCCCTCAAGCCAAAACGTTGCCAGAAGCACCAACTTTTCTTTAACAGTAAATATCAGTTCCGTTACAAATTTATTCGGCGTGGCTTTTGATTTAAATTTTAATCCTTCGCTGATAGATTATGTCAGCGCCACTGAAGGCACTTTTTTGTCGTCGGGCTGCCAGACTTCTTTAATGACCGCGGAAAATCCGGCCGGAAAACTCGTTTTCGGGATAACGCGGCTGGGAGCTTCTTGCGGCGGCGTTTCGGGCTCGGGAGCTTTGGCCACTCTCAGTTTCCGGTCGTTGACTATAGATGGCAGCAACACTCCTTCTTTTTCCAATAATTCCCTTTGTCTTTTAAGTGGTTCGGCCTGTAACTATATAACCGGCACTTGGAGCTCGGCTACCGTTATCGTGAGTGGGACTTCTTATCAAACCGCTGATCTCAACACAAACGGAGTAGTCAACGCCCAGGACTTCAGTATTTTGATGTCCTATTGGGGTTCTACAACCAGGCCCCCGGCCGATATAAACCAAGACGGTTATGTGAACGCACAGGATTTCAGCATTATGATGAGCCAGTGGGGATAATTAAAAAATTAAATATAAAATATATATGAGACACAACCGCATTTTAATCGTCTTAGTGGTATTATTTATCTCTCTTTTTTATACAAATTCTGCCTTTGCCGGGTCGGTCACGCTGGCTTGGGATCCCAATACTGAACCGGATATCGCCGGCTATAAAATCTATTATGGCACTTCGACCCGAACCGGTACTGATCCAGGTGTCTGCGGTCTTTGCGGCTACGCCACCTTTGTTGACGTGGGGAACGTAACGCTTCGCACCATTGACAATCTTACTAACGGCCAAACTTATTATTTTTCCGCCACCGCTTATAATACTGCTGGATTAGAAAGCGCTTTTTCAAACGAAGTTTTTAAATACGTTTCTATGACAGCTGATTTAAACGATGATAATTTAATAAATGCCCAGGATTTTAGCATCCTAATGAGCAGCTGGGGTTCCACCGAAAGGCCCAGGGCAGATATAAACCAAGACGGCTTTGTAAACGCGCAAGACTTCAGCCTATTAATGAGTCAGTGGTCTTATTAATCAGCCCTGGACATGGACAGCTTCAGATTATATTTTTCCACTTCTTTTCTTTCTTACCCTTTATTAATAACAGAAAAGCATGTGTATAAACCCCATTAGGGCTTTTACTAAAATTTAGTATATAATTATATATACTATACAAAAAAGGCCTTGACCATAAAAAACTTACAAAATATTTATAATTAATCTTAATCTAAAATAAAAATATGATTAATGAAGCACGTAATAAAAAAATTATTAACACGCTTAAAAAAAGGGTTAGTTACTTGAGATTTGCCGTCTATGTCTTTGTAGCTATATCGTTTTTGCTGACCGCCCTAATCGCTTACTGGGTATCCTCGCCAACGGATGAGGCTTTTGAGACTTTTTTCTCTGAAGCGACGCGTCCGCCGCAAGCCTTGCTGTATTTGTCACCGATAGAAGGTAATTACAGCGCGGAAGAAGAATTCTCAATAGATGTTTTAATTAACACTGCCGGTAGCTATGTTAATGTGGCGGCCGCCTATTTAAGCTATGATAAAAATAAAATAAAAGCGATCTCAATTGATGTTTCAAATTCGCTATTTAATATGCTTGCTGAACAAGTTATCAATGAAAAAGAGGGTAAAATTAAAATTACTTTGGGTATACCGACACCCGGGATTAAAATTCACAATGGCAAGGTGGCTACTATTCGCTTTAAAGCACTGGATAAAACCAGACCCCTTATTGAAAATATTTATTTTGATTTTACAAAAGGTTCTGACCTATACTCCGGAGTTTATCTTAACGACAAAAAAGGAACAAATATTCTAAACGCAACCAGGGGGGCTAAAATATTTATCAATTAATAAATTTTATTTTTATTTAATAAATATATAAATATGCACAAAGAGACAAAAAATATCTTTAAAGCAGTTTCTTTAATAATTTCTCTCCTGTATTTAATGATTCCTTTAAGCAGCGGAGCGGTCTTGGTTGGCAACACCGACAACGCAACATTAAGCCTTAGTCCGCAGCTAAGCATCTACAGGGTCGGCCCGACTTTTACGGTTGATATAACAGTCAACACCCATGGTCAGGGGGTTGATACCGTGGCCGCCTATATTAATTATAATACCGCCCTGTTTGCCGTTGACGTTATTGATTATACCGGCTCGCCCTTCACTATGCAGGCCGAATCATCAACTTCCACTCCTGTGGGCATGATAAAAATCACCCGAGGCGTCCCAGCGCCCACAACAGTCAACTCAACCAACGCAAAAATCGCTACTTTGTATATGAGGGGGTTAGGCAACACCACCCCCTCAGCCGATAACTTTAATTTTGACTTTGTCGCCGGCGACGCAGGCAGATCCGCCGTTTTTATGGCTGGCACTTATGTTTTAAGCGGTGTTTACAATGCCCAATACACCCTTGACGGTACGCCGCCGGCTAATGTTTCCAGTTTTACGGCTACGGCCGGCGACGGACAAATTTCGTTAAGCTGGACCAATCCGACGACGGATTTCGCCGGAGTGACAATTTTAAGAAAAACCGGCTCTTATCCAACAAGTCCAACAGACGGCACGATTATTTATGACAACAACGGAACCAGCTATGTTAACACAGGACTAACCAATGGAACAACTTACTATTATAAGGCCTTTTCCAGAGATATTGTTCTTAATTATTCCAGCGGTGCCCAAATTTCCGCCATACCGCGCGACACTAATGCTCCGAGTCCAATTAATACTTTATCGGCCACTGCATTGACCGCTAGAACAGTCAGGCTGAACTGGACCGCGACAGGGGACGATGGCTCCGCCGGAACAGCCGCGAGCTACGATATCAGATATTCTACAAGCGCCATAACAGCTGCTAATTTTGCTTCGGCTACCCAGGTTAGCGGCGCACCCGCTCCGCAGATAAGCGGCAGCGCCGAAACAATGACCGTGGCCGGGCTTTCCGGAAATACCACATATTATTTCGCGATAAAAGCGTCTGATGAAAGCGCCAATATCTCCTCTATTTCAAACGTCGCCAACGCAATAACCTATAAAACGGCTGATTTAAATAATAACGGGATAGTCAACGCTCAGGACTTCAGTATTTTGATGTCCTATTGGGGCTCGACAAACAGACCAGTGGCCGATATAAACCAGGATGGTTATGTGAACGCGCAGGACTTCAGCATTATGATGAGCCAGTGGGGATAAATAAATATAAAACATAAAATATCAAAATCTAAAATATACACGAGGTACAGCCGCGTTTTAAATTCGCCTAAAAAAGATATATCTATATCCATCCATGCGTAAATATGATTTTTCTATTTTTCTAACTTCAGCAGCTCTTGTTTTATTTCTTGCCCTGCCATCCAGCGCCGCCCTGCTGGGCAACACAAGCCAAGCCACGCTGACTCTTTCGCCCCAAAGCGGCAATTTTAACGCTAATGATACTTTCGCGGTTAACATATTTGTCAACTCCGGTGGCCAATATGTAAATACGGTTGCCGCCTATTTGAATTATGACAAAACGCATTTCCAAGCGGTCAGTATTGATACGACCGGCTCGCTTTTTAGCATGGAGGCAGAAAATATGATTGATGCAATCAACGGAAAAATTAAAATTACCCGCGGCGTCCCAACGCCGGGAGTTAATATTACTAACGGTCTTGTGGCAAAAATAAATTTCAAAGCACTTTCAAATATTACTCCCGCTTCGGATAATTTAACTTTTGATTTCACGCCAGGATCAGCTCTCGCTTCCAATGTATTTAAAGATGATGGTCTTGGCACAACTTTTTTAAGCGGAGTTTATAATGCTAAATATACCGTTGGAACCGGCGGACAAACAACATACTCCAATGGCAGCCTGCTTCGCGCCAGCAATTCTGATAAAGTTTATCTGATTGAAAACGGCCAGAAGCGTTGGGTTCCAAGCGCTGAAGTTTTTATCAGCAATGGTTATTCTTGGTCAAATATTGTTATAGTTGAGCCAAGCGCCCTTTCTCAATATCCCGACGGGCCAAATGTCTTATTGAGCACTTCTTCCATCCTGGAAGGCGGTTTAATTCGCGCCCAGGGCGACATTGATGTTTATATTGTAAAATACGTCGGCACCAAAAAATTTAAACGGCTTATTTTGAGCCCGTCCGTGTTTAACAGCTATCAACATCTAAAGTGGAGCGATATCAAAGATGTTGATAAATCAATAGTTGATTCATTTACCACTTCTGAATTAGTGCGCGCAATAGGGGATCCAAAGGTATATAAGCTTTATCCGGCCGGCGACACGGGTGAAAAACGATGGATAAAAACAGCCGACGCCTTTGTCGGAATGGGTTTTGACTGGGACGCTGTTTATCAAATAAATCAGGTTGACAGAGATTCTTATGTAGAGGGTTCTGTATTAGAATGCTGTTTTTAATTAATCGCTTGCTCATAGTGTCGGCATAATTACTTATACCGTTCTAGGCAAGCTTCTGTAATAATATACTTATGAAAAAGTATTTTCTTATCGTTTTCCTCTTGACTTTTATTATAGGTTTTTTTGTTGTATTACCTGCCCAAGCCGCCTTAGTAGGCAACACTACCCAGGCGACCTTAAGTCTTTCTCCGGCAACTGGCAGTTATAATGCTAACGATACATTTCAGGTTAGCATCTATATTAATACTAATGGCCGGACGATAGATACTGTTGCCGCCTATTTAAGTTATGACCGTGTCCATTTTAGCGCCACCAGCATTGATGTGACTGGCTCTGTTTTCACAATGCAGGCAGAGAACATAATTGATCCGATTAACGGAAAAATTAAAATTACCCGCGGCATACCTTATCCAAGCACAGTTAATAGCTCAAACGGCTTAGTCGCAAGAATTAATTTTACAGCGCTTTCTGGCACTACTCCTTCCTCTGATAATTTAACTTTTGATTTCGCGCCTGGAGATGCTAACCAATCTAACGCTTTTTTAGCCGGGGTTCCTCTCTTGAGTGGTGTTTATAACGGACTCTATACCGTATCCGGCGGAACCGGCGACACCACTGCCCCGACAGTCAGCGCTTTTACTATTCCGTCAACCGCGACTTCTCTGACAGTATCAATTTCTTCTTTTGCTGCTACTGACAATGTTGGAGTCAGCGGATATATGATAACCGAAACTGCCACCGCGCCGAGCGCTTCGGCAACTGGTTGGTCTGCATCCGCGCCGACAAGTTATACATTCGCAAGCGCGGGTTCTAAAACCCTTTACGCCTGGACCAAAGACGCGGCGGGCAATGTTTCCACAAGCAGATCAGCAAGCGTGACAGTAACTTTGCCCGACAACCAAGCCCCTTCAATCCCCACCAGTCTTTCTGCCACAGCTGTTTCATCTAGCCAAATTAATCTTTCCTGGACCGCTTCAACCGATAATGTGGGTATAAGCGGTTATAGAATTTATCGGAGTGGCACACAGATAGCCACTTCTGCCACCAATTCTTATTCAAATAGCGGCTTATCTGCTTCAACTGCCTATACTTATACTGTGGCGGCCTATGACGCAGCCGGCAATGTGTCAGCCCAATCAACTGCGGCTTCAGCCACGACTCAAGCCAGTGATACCACACCGCCGTCTATTTCGGCTGTTGCCGCCACATCTGTGTCTGCCAACTCCGCGACTATCACCTGGACGACCAACGAAGCTGCTGATTCGCAGGTAGAATACGGCTTAACCACCAGCTATGGCTCCCAGACCGCGCTTAACGCCTCTCTGGTAACCGCGCATTCAGTGCTGCTTTCCAATCTTTCAGCTTCAACGCTGTATCACTTTCGCGTTAAATCAAAAGATGCAACCAGCAATCTAACCACTTCGGTGGATTATACCCTTACCACCATAGCTGTTGCCCCCACTTTATCAGTTACTTTATCAGCCAATCCCAATTCAGGCACTGCGCCTTTAAGTGAAGTAGGCTTAACTGCCGTAGTTTCCGGCAATATTACCGATAATATTAACTACACTTTTTACTGCAACCGCTCCGATACAGGTATAAATATTACCACTCCTTATCAGGGCAAATACGATAATCAGTCTCAAACAACTTACAGCGCTCCCTCCACTATTTGCAATTCAACTTATGCCAATGCCGGCACCTACACCGCCAAAGTGGTGGTAGAACGGGGAACATATCAGGCCGAGGCAAGGACGCAGATTACTGTTTCTGCTGCCGTTCCTTCTCCTTCGCCCAGCCCCACCCCTTCGACTAATTCTTTGCCTGTCGGCTGGTTGGATAAAGCTGATGCCGGTGGAGTGGCCGGCTGGGCCTACGACTTAGATGCCGGAACATCACCGATAGATGTCCACGTCTATATTGACGGAGTTATTGCCGGCGCGACAACGGCTAATCTGCCACGGCCTGACATTGTGGGCGCGGCCGACGGAGCGGTCAAGGATGCCAATCATGGCTTTAATTACTCTTTTCCTGTTCTTTCGGCCGGAACCCACCGAATTAATGTTTACGCAATTAACACCCCCGTTGACACCAATCCGGAACTGACCGGATCGCCAAAGACTATCAATGTTTCTTCTGATATCCCTCCTTCGCCCAGCCCCTCTCCTGGTCCTATCGGCAATAATTCACTCGTCCGGCTAATAGACGACACTAAAGTTTATATTATTGAAGACGGACAGCGCCGCTGGATTCCCACTTTAGATACCTTCGTCGCCAACGGCTACTCTTGGTCTGATGTTCAAGAAGTAGACAGCTCGGTTTTTAACCAATATTCCGAAGGGCAGCCCTTACCAGTGGCAATAGAGATACCGTCGGCTCACGCTAATGCCGCTTTAGTCCGCCTGGCCAATAACCCCAGAGTATATGCTCTGATCGGCACAAAACTCCACTGGATACCCAATCCTGATGTTTTTAATTTATACAGATATCAGTGGTCAAAAATCAAGGTCATTACGGCTAATCAATTTAATCAATACAGCCAGACCAGACTTCTTAGGGCCATCGGCGATACCAAAGTTTATTATTTAAACACAAAAAATCAGAAAAAATGGATTATCAACGAAGAAGTTTTTGCTTCCTACGGCAATAAATGGAGCGATGTGCTTGAAGTTCTGCCTCAGGAAATTGATGCTTATCAGTCGGTCCTCCTTGTCAAGACAGTAGATAATCCGAAGGTTTACTTACTGGAAGGCACGACCAAGCGATGGGTTACAACCGAGCAAGTTTTCGCGCAACTGGGATATAAATGGGAAGATGTTGATACAATTAACCTGACCGAATTTAACGCGTTTACCGAAGGAGCGGTGATAGAATAAACTTGTTATCTAATTTGATTTTCGTCTGCGGGGCGCGCATTGATTTGCGCGCCCCGCAGATTTTTATAAAAGCCACTTTGCGCCTAATTTTAGGTTTTGAAAAAATTTTTTGACTTTTTATAAAAAATATTTTAAAATAAAGAAGCATTTTTAATGTCCTTTTAAAATAAAGGGTATTAAAACCCTGTGTTTTGTCTTCGCTCGGACGATATGCCTGTTGGCGCATCGTCCTCGCTAGCCAAAATAAATTTACGGAGGGGATTGCCATGAACGAGCAAATGGTTGTCTTAAATGCGGCCAACGAAGGACTAAAAACAGAAATCGAAAACAGCGCAAAAGTAGTCGAAGCGTTAACTCAATCAGTCGAAGCTTCTTCGGTTGTTGTCAATGAAAACGGCATGATTTTTACCAGCAGTATAATGCGGCAAATCGTGCAAGAAGCCAAAACAATTACACCCCATGACATTGCTGTGCTTATTACCGGCGAAAGCGGCGTCGGTAAAGAAGAGCTGGCTCGCTTCATTCATAAAGAGAGCGGCCGGCGCGGCGATTTCGTTCCGGTTAATTGCGGCGGCCTGCCGGAAACCATCGCGGAAAGCGTGCTTTTTGGACACACAAAAGGCGCTTTTACCGGCGCCATAGAAAATCAAATAGGCTATTTTCAGATGGCTGAAGGAGGAACGCTCTTTTTTGATGAAATAGGCGATATGAGCCTCAATATTCAAGGAAAGATTCTGCGGGCCACTGACGGCCACCGCGAATTTTATCCGATTGGATCCAAAAAGAAAGTCGCGATTGATTTCCGGCTAATCAGCGCTTCCAACCAGCCGTTGGAAAAAAGTATTCAAGAAAAAAAATTTCGGGATGACCTCTTTTACCGCCTTAACGGAATCTGCTTGAATATTCCGCCTCTGCGCGAACGGCCGGATGATATTATTGTGCTGGCAAATCATTTTCTGAAAGAGAACTGCCAAAAGCTCAATAAGGAAAGGTTGCTTTTTTCTGAAAAAACTTTAAAGGCTTTCCTAAACTACAATTGGCCGGGCAATATACGAGAATTGAAAAACGCCATTGAGCGAAGCGTTGCTTTGGCTAAAGGAAGAATCCTGGAAGTAGAAAATTTCCGTTTTTCTAATAATTTGCCAAACGAGGAGATAAGCTCTTTGGATCTGAAAGAGAACGAAGAAAGATTAATCATTAAGGCTCTCCGACGAACCGGCTGGATACAAGAACGAGCAAAAAAACTACTCGGCATAAGTCGCCGTCAGCTGGGTTTCAAAATTGACAAATTAAAAATTGAGTTGCCAGAAGAATATAGACGGCGGCATCGGACATCTTCTGTCCAAACGGAGAAAATTAAATCAACCAAACCCCCAACGAAAGACACAGAAGACAAAAAAGAAGCAGAAATTAACAAAAAGGCGAGGAAAAAAAGGAAAAATGTTTATCAGCAGATAAAACCGGCAAATAAAAAACCCGAATCGCGGCGCGCGCCAAAGCAGCAAAAACCAGAACCGAAGGAAAAATTAGACAAAGAAACTTTTAATAGGGTGCTCGCCGCATGTAATTGGAACGAGAAAATAGCCGCCCAACTTCTCGGAACTTCCAAAAGTACCTTAAAACAAAAAATCAAACGCTGGCATATTGGGCCGGCTGAAAAGACGAAAAAAGCCTAAAACATTTTTTAACATGCCGCTTGTCCTAAATTTCAAAAGGACAAGCGGTTTTTTACAAAAAAATTCCGCTGTCTAACTAAGGGAGGCAGTCTTGACGACTTTTTTGGATGACTTATAATGTCATTATACTGGTAAAAAAAGTGACATTTGCAAAAAATTAATTAAATCAACTGATGAAAAACGCAAATAAAAATTTACGGTGGACGACTTGGCCGCTATAGTCAAAAGAGGATTTGATGAAACAGGAGAAAAAATTGAGGAAATAAAAAATGAAGTTAAGAGCCTACGAGAAGCGAATACGCGCGAACACGAAGCAATAACACTCCGTCTTGATAATGTTGCCTACCGGTTTGAATTAGTTGAGCTGCAAAAAAGAGTGGATGTTTTGGAAAAGAAAGTCGGCGTGCGACATAAATAATGGATTTTAAAAAACAATTAAAACATTAATGGAAATATGAAAAAAACGCATTATTATTTAATTAAGATCGTAGCCATTATTTCTTTTTTTTATGGATTGGTTTATATAATTTTAAGTGGTCGCGCTTTGTATCCTTTCTTCTATTTTCTGCCGTCGGGCGAAATGAAATCAGGAATAGAAGCAGCCACACTGCAAAATTATTATTATACTATGTCGCTTATTATTTTATCTTTAATTGCCGGAATTATGTTTGTCGTTGCTGGATGGAAATTATTTACAATCAAAAAAATTGGTATTTATTTATTCGTTTCCGCCACAATATTAATATTATTATCGACTTATTTACTGGAAAACGGTATCGAAAAAAGCTGGAGTGGTTTTTTATTCCTATCCTTACTTTCTATATATCTTATTGGAACGTATAAGCAATTTATACAAACGAATCTAAATACCCAAATAAACAATCTGGTATAATTTCTACTATCTTTATGATTATGTTCGACATCTTGACAACCCTTTTTAAAGGAGTAAAATGATAATGCGTTAAGGGGATAATTAAAAATAAAGGAAATAAACCACATATGTAAAAATCTCCTAAAAACCAGCACCTAAAAAGAGAAAAAAGAGCAACCATTTGTGGACTTTTTAAAAAAGAGATTACAAATGGTTGTTTTTCATTCTTTCTTCGGCAGAAATTTGATTGGACATTAAAAATTTAAAAACCAGAGTTCAATAAGACAACTGACAAGAATTTATTCTTGTCATCCCGGACTTGCCTGCCCGCCATAGCTTTGGCGGCGGAGGGATCCGGGATCCAGCATTCTGGATTCCCGTTGGAGTTTACCCCGCACTTGATGCGGGGCGGGAATGACATTAGGATGTTTCCTTGTAGTTGTCCCGAATACCTCCGTAAAATCTCGCTTTCGCGAGATCACGGGGTAATATAAGTTAGAGCCGCATGATGTATTGAATCGCTTTACTGGCCCGCCTTCGGGCGGATCGGTCGAAGACCGATTTGATAAATTAATGCACTCAAACTTTCTTTTTGAGAGTTTAACCCCGCAGTTGCGGGGTGAACGCTGGCGGCCAGCGTGATTTCCACAATAGCCGCTGATGTTCAATTAATTCTCATTACTTTTGAGAGTTTGATCCTGGCTCAGGATGAACGCTGGCGGCGTGGTTAAGGCATGCAAGTCGAGCGGTCCTGTCGGAGACAGGATACACGAACACGACAAATATTTACGCGAAGAGAACTAAACTTTTATTTTTTAAAAACAAATAAAAAAAGTTGGTTTATTTCGTGTTCGTATTAGTTAAATTTCGTGTATCCCGCCTTCGGCGGGACAGCGGCAAACGGGTTAGTAACGCGTAGGTAACTTACCCTGAAGTCTTGAATAATTCCGCGAAAGCGGGACTAATACAAGATGGAAATGAGGGGGCGAAAGCCATTCTCATTTAAAGCCCCACATTTTGCGGGGTGCTTCGGGAAAGGCCTGCGTCCTATCAGCTAGTTGGCGGGGTAACTGCCCACCAAGGCTATGACGGGTAGGGGGACTGAGAGGTCGGCCCCCAACATCGGAACTGAGACACTGTCCGGACTCCTACGGGAGGCTGCAGTCAAGAACCTTTCTCAATGGGCGAAAGCCTGAAGAAGCGACGCCGCGTGTATGAAGAAACTCTTCGGAGTGTAAAATACTT
>JAHIST010000073.1 GCA_018818145.1 Patescibacteria group bacterium | reverse complement strand
TTTTGCCGCCAAAAAAGCGGCGGAAAAAACCGCCGCGCAGGCATAAAATTTTAAGAAAATATAAGTTTCGGCTCGCTAAATTTGCTATCCACAACGCCCCGACCTGACGGTCGGGGCCCCACCACAACACGCAAATTTTACACTCGCCTCAACTTTATTTTCTGATAAAATTTTTGCCATGCGTGGATGAATAAAATTTTTAAATTTTGCATTGTCATTTTGATTTTTACATTTTGATTTTTTTATGAAGTTTGATTTAAAAAATCTTCCTCAATCCGAAATTGAAATAAATTTTGAGCTTGATCCCAGCGAGTGGGGCGAGTTTATTAATGAGGCAACAAAAGAATTGTCGCGCGATGCCAAAATTGACGGGTTCCGGCCCGGCCACGCGCCAAAAGAATTGGTGGAGCAACAGGTTGGCCAGGGAAAAATTTTGGAAAGGGCAGCGGATATGGCGGTGCGCAAAACTTACGTAAATTTAATCAGCGAGAAAAAAATTGAGGCGCTTGGTAGGCCGGAGATTCAAGTTTTAAAATTAGCGCCCGGCAATCCTTTTGAGTTTAAAGCCAAAGTGGCAGTGGTGCCCTCGGTCAAATTAGGCGACTGGCGGACTGTCGCTCAATCAGAAAAAAAGCCAAAGGAAATTAAGGTTGAAGAAAAAGAAGTCGGCGATGCGCTAAAATGGTTGCAAAAATCGCGCACTAAATACGCGACGGTTAATCGCGCCGCCCAAAAAGGGGACAGGGTGGAAGTTGATTTTGTGGCCAAGAAAAACGGCCAAATAATCGGCGGAGGCGAAAGCAAAAACCACCCGATAATTTTGGGCGAAGGACATTTTGCACCCGGGTTTGAAGATAATTTATTAAACCTGAAAGAAAAGGAAGAAAAAAAATTCAGCCTGGTTTTCCCCGAAGATTTTCAGAGCAAAGATTTAGCCGGACAACTGATAGATTTTGAAGCCAAGATGAATTTGGTTCAGGAAGCACAGATTCCGGATTTGACCGATGAATTTGCCAAGTCTTTGGGCAGCTTCACCGATCTGGCGGCTTTGAAAAAAAACATTGAGGAAGGTTTGATAAAAGAAAAAGAGGAAAAAGCCAAACAAGCCTGGCGAGCCAAAGTGCTGGAAAATATTGTCAAAAAAACCGAAATTGAAGCGCCGCAGATTTTAATTGAAGCGGAGCTGGCCAAGATGATGCAGGAGCTGCAAGACAGCGTTGCCCAAATAGGCCTGGATTTTAATGTTTATTTGCAAAACATCAAAAAGACCCAGGATGGGCTGAAAAAAGAATGGCGGCCCAAAGCGCAAGAGCGCGTCAAGGCGGCTTTGATTTTACAGCAGATTGCCAGAGAGGAAAAGATTGATGTTTCGGCCAGCGAAATTGAAAGCGAGATAAATAAAATTTCGGCTCATTATCCGGACATTGAAACACTTCAAAAGCAAATTGACATTGAGCGCCTAAAGGAGTATACTAAGGGCAGGTTGCAGAATGAGAAAGTGTTTGAAATGCTGGAAAATTGTTAGTTTTTGGGGCAGACGGGTTTTTCCCGGGCATTTGTTTTTAAGTGCGCGGAAAAAACTTGTTTGCAAAAGCAGCAGGTTTTAATCAAAATAATTAATCAAATTTAAGTTTAAACCTAGCCATTTATGAATCTGATTCCGACGGTGATTGAAAAATCAGCTTATGGCGAGCGAGCCTACGATATTTATTCCAGGCTTCTTAAAGAACGAATAGTTTTTTTGGGAGGGCCGATAACCGATCAGGTTGCCAACGCGGTTATCGCGCAATTTTTGTTTTTGCAGTCGCAGGATCCCAAAAAAGATATTACGCTTTATATTAACTCGCCCGGCGGCGTGGTTACTTCGGGTTTGGCGATTTATGATACGATGCAGTATGTTAAGTCGGATGTTTCCACTATTTGTATCGGTATCGCCGCTTCCATGGGCGCGGTTTTGCTGGCCGCAGGAGCGCCAGGCAAGCGCTATATTTTGCCCAACTCCGAAGTGCTGTTGCACCAGGTCATGGGCGGAGCGGAAGGCCAGGCCGTGGATATTGACATTGCGGCTCGCCAAATCATCAAAGTCAAAGATCGGCTGAATCAGATTTTAGCCAAGCATACCAAGCAGGATATCAAAAGGATTGAAAAAGACACGGACCGCGACTTTTTCATGTCGGCTGAGGAAGCAAGAGCCTTCGGCGTGGTGGACAAGATCATCAAAGGAAACGCCTAAAGGAAAAAGCTAACTTAAATGGCTGGGGTTTGGACCTTAGCTTTATGGAAATAAATTTAGTTCTCGTTTTAATCGGAGTAATCGCTTTGGCGATTGGCTCTGTTTTGGGTTATTTTGCGCGCCAGACCATCGCTAAAAAGCAATTCGGCACAGCGGAAGCTAAATTGGAAAAAATGATGGAAGAGGCAAAGCGCGAAGCCAAAGATACGGTGATTCGCGCCAAAGACAAAGCTATTCAGGTGCAGGAAGAAGCCAAGCGGGAGCAGAAAGAAAGAGAGCAGCAAATCATTAAAATGGAAGACAGGCTGGAGCGGCGCGAGCAAACGCTTGAAGACAAAACGCAGGACTTGGAAAAAAAATATGTTGAGCTGACCGAAAAAGCCAAGAAAGTTAAAGAGATCAAAGAGCAGCTGGAACAGCTGCAGGCAAAAAGAATTGTGGAATTGGAAAGAGTGGCTAAATTGACGCAGGAGGAGGCAAAGTTAGAGCTGCTGGCGCAAACAGAAAAAGACCAGCAGGAATTTCTTTTGAAACAAATTGAGAAGCTGGAGCAGGAAGGCAAGGAGGAACTGGAGAAGCGAGCTAAAAATATTTTAGTTCTGGCGATGCAGCGCTACGGCGCCTCCCAGGCGGCAGAAATCACGACCAGTTCCGTCAATTTGCCCTCCGACGACCTGAAGGGAAGAATTATCGGGAAAGAAGGACGCAACATCAAAGCTTTGGAGAAGTTGACCGGGGTGGAAGTAATTGTAGACGATACCCCTGGCGCTATCGTTATTTCGGCGTTTGATCCAATTAGGCGCCAGATTGCTAAGATTGCTTTGGAAAAATTAATGTCTGATGGTAGAATTCAGCCCGCCAGAATTGAAGATGCGGTGGAAAAAGCCAAGGAAGAAATTGCCGAAAAAATTCAGCAGGCCGGCGAGGCGGCTGCTTACGACACCAGCGTTACCGGCTTGGATCCGAAATTAGTAAAAATTTTGGGACGTTTGAGTTTCAGAACCAGTTACGGCCAGAATGTTTTATTGCACTCCGTTGAAGTTGCTCATTTGAGCGCGGCGATTGCCGCCGAAATCGGGGCGGACGTGGCTTTGGCCAAAAAAGCCGGTTTGCTTCACGACATTGGCAAAGCGATTACTCATGAAGTCCAGGGCTCGCACGTTGAAATCGGCAAAATGATTTTACAAAAATTCAACATTTCCGAGGATGTAATCAAAACTATGCAGGCACACCACGAGGAACATCCTTATGAGTCGGTGGAATCAATCGTTGTGCAGGTGGCTGACCAGATTTCCGGCGCCCGGCCGGGCGCGCGAAAAGATACGCTGGAAGCTTATCTGAAAAGATTAGAGGAGCTGGAAAAAGTGGCTAATTCTTTTGAGGGGATTGAAAAATCATATGCCATTCAGGCCGGCCGCGAAATAAGAATTTTCGTCCAGCCAGAAAAAATGGACGATCTGCAGGCCAAAAAAGTGGCCCGCCAGATTGCCGACAAAATTCAGCAGGAACTTGATTATCCGGGCGAAATAAAGGTAACGGTGATTCGGGAGATGAGGACGGTGGAATATGCTCGTTAATTCACAAAACACAAAACATGTAACACATAATAAAATTAAGAGATGTTGCATGTTACATGTTATATGAAAATTTTATTCTTTGGTGATATTGTCGGCCAGCCCGGCCGGCAGGCCTTGGTAAAAATTTTGCCCGACCTCAAAAAAGAGCTGGCGCCGGATTTAGTTTTGGCTAACGGCGAAAATATCGCTCACGGGCAGGGCTTAACGGAAAAATCGGTAAAAGAAATTCTGGATGGCGGCGTTGAATGGCTGACGACCGGCGACCATGTTTTCGCGCTAAAAGAAGGGGCGCAGATGCTGGATGAAAAAAAAAGGCCGGTTTTGCGGCCGCTAAACTGGCCCGGTTCCGTGCCCGGGCGCGGCTATGAAATTATCACTAAAGGAGCGCGGCGGATTTTGCTGGTAAATTTAATCGGCCGAGTTTTTATGAAGCAGGATTTTGACGACCCTTTCCAAAAAATGAGCGAGTTGCTGGAAGATTATTCAATAAAAGGAAACCAGCAGGGGAGCGAGACAGTTGATGTTCTAATTGTTGATTTTCACGCTGAGGCGACTTCGGAAAAAGCGGCTCTGGCCTGGTATCTGGACGGCCAAGTTTCGGCGATATTGGGAACTCATACTCATGTGCCGACAGCCGATGAAAAAATATTGCCGCAAGGCACGGCGTTTATTTCCGACGTTGGCATGGTGGGCGCGCAAAATTCAATTTTAGGCGTTCAAAAAGAAACAGTGATTAAAAGATTTTTAACGCAAAGATTATTAAGAATGGAAGTGGCGGAAGGGCTGGTTGAGGTCAATGGAGTTTTAATTACTCTTGACGAAAAAACCGGCTTAGCTCAAAATATTGAAAGAATTAGAAAGATGGTTGCGCTGGATTAATTTTTGGCTTAAAATAAGAAGAGAAAACCGGGTAGTGAAAATTCGGCAGATAGAATTTGGCGTTGCGCGCCAGCCGGATTTCTATTGCCTGGAAAGGTCGAAAGACAGGAAATTGGTTAAATGGAAATAAGAAATTAGTTCAGGAAATTGGAAATAGGAAAATAAAAGATTCCCAATTTCAATTTTCTATTTTTTTGAACCATTTTCCACTTTCTTTTTAACTATTTTCAAAAAAATTATATGACCAAAGATCAATTAGTTGAAGCCGTGGCTAACAAGTGCGGCTGTTCCAAAAGACAGACCGAAGAATGCCTGGAGTCCGTTTTAGACACCATTACCAAAAATTTGCAGAAAGGCGAGAAAGTCGTTTTGACCGGTTTTGG
>JAHIST010000072.1 GCA_018818145.1 Patescibacteria group bacterium | reverse complement strand
GCGCTCTGCAAAATTATTATTTACGGTTGAACAAAAATATAATTACGGTTTTCTGTTCGGGCATTGAGATATCGGATTATGAAAATCTGATTTCGGACCGGCGCGCGCTGAATTTGCCCGATAATAAAATTTTGATAGGCTATGCCGGCAATATGATTAAAACCAATCTGGGCGACAGCTACGGCCTGGAAGAGATAGTGCGCTCGCTCAAGTTTCTGCCTGAAGAATTTTATTTTGTCGGCGTGGGTGACAAAAACAACGAAACAGCGTTTTTAAAGGCCATAGCAAAAAAGGAGGGAATAAACGAGAGTCGCGTTATTTTGCTGCCTTGGCAGGCGCGTCAATACATTCCGGCGTTTCTGAATTCTTTTGATATTTTAGTGGTTCCATGTGCGGGCGGCCGGCCCGGCAATTCGCCGACTAAAATGATTGAATATCTGGCGGCCGGCCGGCCCATCGTGGCTTGTCGAGCCCAGGCAATCATGGAAATTTTGCGCGATCGCGAAAATTGTCTGCTGGCGCAAAATGAGTCCGGCGACTGGGCGCAAAAGACTGCGCAGATTTATCAGGATAAAGAATTATCAAAAAAAATTGTCAGTCAGGCATTGCGCGAGGCGGGCCAGTACACTTGGGAAAAACGGGCGCAAAAAATTGCCGATTTCATCAAAAAAATATATGAGAAAAATTATTAAGAAAATCTTTTGGTATCTGGTTTATTTTTCCGGCCTGAATTTTATTTATAATTTGTTTTCCGGCCCCAGATTAATACTGGTCGGCTACCACAGCGTTCCGGCCGGGCCGCAAGACAGCCAAAATTACGCGATGCTGGCGGTTGCCAAAGAAATTTTTGCCAAGCAGATAAGCTATCTTAAAAATAAATATCGTATAATCAATTTTGACGATATTGCCCGGGGAACAAAAGAGGGAATCGCGATTTTTTTTGACGACGGATTTGAAGATAATTTTTTAATTGCCCGGCCGATTTTGAAAGCGCGGGAAGTCAGAGCAACGGTATTTTTGACAACCGATTTGATTAGTCAGAAGGATATTTTATGGACGATAAAACTAAGATATTTGAAAGGCGCAAGCCAAGAGACCGAAAAATTAATTTGGCGCCTGAAGGATTTGCCGCTGGCCCAAAGACAAAGGCAGCTGGCCGCGATATTTTCCAAATTTAAAAATCCGCTGCCCAAAATTTTTATGGACTGGGAGCAAATGCTCAAAGCCGTTGATGTTTTTGATTACGGCAGTCATGGCGTGACCCATACGGATTTTGATGAAATGGGAGAAGGAGAACTTTTAGGAGAATTGCGAGAGTCTAAAAAGGAAATTGAACAAAAGCTTCGTCAAAACGTTACCGCTCTTTCTTATCCTCACGGTAAATACAGCGAGCTAAGCGTTGAGCTGGCCAAAAAAGCCGGCTTTCAAACAGCCGTGACCACGCGAAAAGGTGTAAACAAAAATCCCGATTTACTGTGCCTTAAAAGGATTTCCGTTGACCCGGATGACGATATGATTATTTTTAGATTAAAGTTGGGGATTTATTACCCGTTGTCGGTTGCCATAAAAAAATTTATATGATACAGGAATCAAAAAAATTATTTTTTAAAACAGCGTCAATCGCTTTTGACGACGAGCTGGCTTTGAAGCTGGCAGCGCAGAAAAAATATTCCGCGCTGACGATTTTGACGTATCAGAAATTTGATTTGTCCGATTTTGAAGTGACGCCCAAGAAGACGCCGGTGATTTATTTAGATAAAGAACCGAGGGAAATTTTATTAGATTTCAACTCCTCAACTCGCAATCAGATTAACAGGACTTTCAATGAGCCAGATTTTAAATTTATCGTCGGCAAAGAATGTTTTGAAGACGCGTATAAGCTTTATAAAGATTTTGAATATGGCCAAGACCGCGTGCCTTTTGACCGTGGCGAGATGGCACATTTTTTGCCTTTTTTGGCTTATTTCAAAAATCAGCCGATTTCTTTGGTGTTTTGTCTGGATGAATTTCCCTATCTTCGAGCGCGCTCTATCTGTTCTGTCCGGCTTAAGACCAACGACAAAAAATTCTACCGCTGGATTGCCTGCGCCAGCCGCCGCCTGATTTATGAGGCTTGTAGCTACGGCCGGCAGCGCAATTACCAGTGGATGGACTTGGGCTCAATTAATCTTGATTCAGCAGACAAATCGGGCATAGCCGAATTCAAGTCCTCTTTTCACGGCGAGCTCATTAATGAATACACTTATTTTCGCAAAAGCCCGCTTTTTAAAATTTTGGAAAAATTTGTTAAAATAAAGTTGGTGATTTGGAAGATGTTTAAAATATAAAAACGTTTGCCGCTTTTTTGGCGGCAAAAAAGCGGCGGAAAAAACCGTCGCGCAAGGCACAAAAATTTGATAAAATCGGGCTCGCCTCGCTAAATTTACTATCCACAACGCCCCGACCTGACGGTCGGGGCCCCACCACAACACGTAAATTTTACGCTCGGCTCATCACGATTTTATTGCAAATTTTTCGCCATTGCGCGGGAAAATTAAATCCAATAATTTTGAATTTTTTTATGGATTATGTTTGCTTAAAATGCCAAAGAAAATTGGTTGATAGGGATAATGATTGGTACTGCGAGTATTGCCAAATTTCCTGGCCCAAAATACACGGGTTAGATTGTTTTTTTGACCGAGACGATTATTGGGGCGAAATCAGCCGTGATGAGATGAAGCAGTTGTTAGCATCTATTGAGCGGGACGGCTGGCAAAAAGCTAACCGGGAATTAGCCCAAAAAGACCCGCAACGGCTGAAATTCATTTATAATCCCGGCCGGGCCGATTGGCGTTTTTATGTGCCGCTGGATAATCAGTCGGTTGTTTTGGACGCGGGCTGTGGTTTGGGCGCCATTACCTTGCCTTTGGCCGAGGTCGTAAAAGAAGTCGTAGCTTTTGACACTTCGTGCGAGCGGGCCAGATTTGTTCAGCTGCGCGCCGCGAAAGAAAATAAAACAAATATTCAGGTTCTGGTGGCCAGCCTATTTAATCCGCCTTTTAAAAAACAATCTTTTGATTTAATCGTGATGAATGGTTTGCTGGAATGGGTGGGGGCAGGGAAAATTGACGGCAATCCCGGAGAGATTCAAATTGAAGCGTTAAAAAAAATGAAAGAACTGTTGAAACCGGGCGGCTGTCTTTATATCGGCATTGAAAACAGATTCGGCTTGCCGTTGTTAACCGGCCGGGGATTGGACCATAGCGGTTTGCGTTTTACTTCAATTATGCCCAGATTTTTGGCGAGAATTTATGCAAAAATCAGGCGAAAATCAGATTATAGGACCTATACGTACACCCGGCGAGGTTATGAAAAATTGCTAAATGATGCAGGATTTGAAAATATTGATTTTTTTCTTCCATGGCCGGGTTATAATGATACGCGCATAATTGTGCCGCACAGGAATCTGAACGCATTGCGATATTTGGTTTTAAACATTATGAGCAGTAATTCTTTTGTGAAAAAAATTGTTAAAATTGCGATTCGGATTCCTTTCGTTTTAAGGCTTTACAGGTTTTTATTTTTTAGCTTTGGAATCGTCGCAAACAAAAATAAACAATAAATAATTTTGCCAGTTTATGATTCGGGAATTTGAGAAAGTAATTTTGGTTGAGAATTTGATACTGGGTTATCATGGTGATTTGGATTTTGTAAAAACGCAAAGCACCGAAGGCCTGAAAGGGAAAAAAGTGATTTTTTTGGTTTTTGGCAGAAACGAAAAATTGCCGTCGCTATGCATAAAAACGGTGCGATGCGCATCAGAAAATTTTCTGATCGAAAAAGAGGTTAAGGCCCTGAAATTAGTCCAACAGAAACTGAAGGGCGATGAAGAAAGAATCTTGCCCAAACTCATAAAGGAAGGTATGATAAATGCATATTCTTATTGCATCCAAGAAGCCGTGAATGGAAAAAGGCTTAAGCGAAGCGATACGGGCTTTTTGTGTAAAATTCTCGAATTGATTTCACTTATTCATCACCGTTTTGCGCTTGGCGAAATAGAGATTGACGATTCTTTCATAGACGAGCATATATCCGGTCCAGTCAATAATTTTTTGGATTTTTATAATTTTCGGGGAACCGTTTTGGAAGGAAAAGCCACTGGCATAATAGAGGAATTTCAAAAGAATAAGGGCCTGAAAATCCCTTTGATTTTGCAGCACGGCGATTTTCATTTTGCCAACATTTTTAAAGAAGGTAAAAAAATCAAGATTTTGGATTGGGAAAATTTCGCTGAAATCAGCCTGCCAATGTATGATCTGTTCACTTTTTTGTCCAGCTTGAGAGGCGAGGATTTGCCGACCGATGAATTTTTGCACCTGAATGGAGAAGAAATTAAAGAATACTCAGAAGAATTTAATATTGATGAAAAATTAATAAAGCCGATATATCAAATTCATTCAATTTTAAATTTTGTTAAAAAAATTCCTTTATACAATCTGAATGATTTTAAAGTTCTCGAAATAAAGGAGGTTATTTTTTAAGAAAACTTATGAAAATTTCTGTTATTTTGCCGATTTACAACGAGGGGGATAATTTGAGGGAAATGTACAAACAGCTTAAATCCGCACTGGGTGGTGCGGGATTGGATCATGAGATTATCGCTGTAAATGACGGTTCAGCAGATAAAAGTGCGGAGATTCTCAAGGAAATTGCCGGAAAAGACAGCTTATTTAAAGTCATTAATTTCAAGAAAAATTATGGGCAGACCGCCGCTATTTCAGCTGGCATAGATGCTTCGGCCGGCGAAGTAATTATTCCTCTGGATGCGGATTTGCAAAATGATCCTGCGGATATCCCGAAGTTTTTAGAAAAAATCAATGAGGGTTATGACGTGGTTTCGGGCTGGCGCAAGAATAGGCAGGACAAATTAGTTACAAGAAGAATACCTTCCTGGACGGCAAATCGGATAATATCAAAAATAACCGGAGTCAGGCTCCATGATTACGGCTGTACGATGAAAGCTTATAGGAGCGACGTGATAAAAAATGTGCGCCTTTATGGAGAGATGCACCGTTTTATGCCCGCGTACAGCGCCTGGCATGGAGCAAAAACCACTGAAATTGTTGTTAACCACCGGCTGCGAATTTACGGAAAAACCAAATATGATCTTTCGCGCACCTTTGGGGTGGTTCTGGATCTTTTGACAGTCAAGTTTTTAACAAATTATCTGGCAAAGCCCATGCATTTTTTCGGGTTGGCGGGATTTTGGACTTTTTTCGTCGCGCTTGGAGCAGGTATTCTGGCACTGTTCTTGAGAGTTTTTTTCCAAGTCCATTTAATTCAGACTCCTTTGCCTCTCTTAACAACTTTGCTGATTTTGGTCGGGCTTCAGTTCATTTTGATGGGTCTTTTGGCGGAAATTTTAATCAGAATTTACTATGAATCTTCCAATCGCCCGGCTTACCTGATAAAAGAAAAAATTAACTTTTAAGAAAAACCGATATGTGTGGAATTGCTGGTTATTTTGGGCAGGGCGATAGGGAAATTTTGTCGCGGATGGCCGGTTTGATTAACTATCGGGGCCCCGACGACGAAGGTTTTTACGCTAACGATAAAATCGGGTTCGCTCATCGTCGGCTTTCCATAATTGATCTTAGCGGCGGGCATCAGCCCATCGCTAACGAAGATAACAAAATTAGAGTTATTTATAACGGCGAGATTTATAATTATAAGGAACTTCGCGACGAGCTAAAAAAATTTGGCCATCAGTTCAAGACAGAAAGCGATACGGAAGTCATTGTTCATAGCTATGAACAATGGGGCGTTGATTGTTTCCATCGGCTTAACGGAATGTTTGCCGTCGCAATTTGGGACGAGCGGCAGGAAAAGCTGGTTTTGGCGCGCGATCGCTACGGCGAAAAACCTTTGTATTGGTCAAAAACAAAAAACGGACTGATTTTTGCTTCGGAAATCAAAAGCATTTTAGCCCATCCTTTGGCTAATAAAAATTTAAACCATCTCGCTGTTTATCAATTTTTTTCCTTTGATTATGTTCCGCAGCCGGCGACGATTTTCAACGATATTTTTAAACTAGAAAACGGTTCTTTTTTAATTTTTCAAAACGGCGAGGTTAAAATAGAAAATTTTTACGAGATAAAATTTGCTGAAAGCAAAATTAATTTTGCCTCTGCCTTATCGCAACTGGAAGATTTATTGCGCGATTCTGTTGAGCGGCGCCTGACAGCCGATGTGCCGGTGGGAGTTTTCCTTTCGGGCGGCATTGATTCTTCAACTGTTGCTTATTTTGCCAAAAAAATTAGAAATGATTTAAAAACCATTTCTATCGGTTTCAGTGAGCCGAGTTTTGACGAGTCGCTTCAAGCTAAGCAAGTCGCTAAGTTTCTTAAAACCGAGCATTACCACAAGGAATTTAAATCGCAGGATCTAATTGAGATTGTACCGGAAATTATTGCCAAGCTGGATGAGCCTTTTGGGGACCCGTCTATTTTGCCCACTTTTTTGCTTGCCAGGTTTGCCCGTCAAGTAGTGAAAGTTGCCCTTGGAGGAGACGGGGGCGATGAATTGCTGATGGGTTATCCAAACCATCAAGTTCAAAAAATTATTTCGCGCTTGGGATTATCCGATATCTGCCCGAAAGGCGATTATTTCAGGGTTATAGAAAATTTGTTGCCGGTTTCGGATAAAAATTTAACATTTTTTTACAAAGCGCAAAGATATTGTCATAGTTTAGGTTATTCTGCGCTTTATCGCGATTTTTTGAGCATCGGCGGCTATATCCGCGGAATTGAAAATATGTTTAACTTTAAATTAAAAGAGCCGCAATTATTTAATTTCGCCAAAGAATTTTTGAAGGAATATCCGAATTTGAATTATCTGCAAAAAGTAAATTTGCTGTTTTTAAAATTTTATTTGCAGGACGATATTTTGTTTAAAGTTGACCGCGCCGGTATGTATAATGGGTTAGAGGTAAGGGCGCCATTTTTGGATTATCGACTCGCCGATTTTTTGAATTCACTGCCTTTAAATTACAAACTACGCGGCTGGCAGACCAAATATCTTCTTAAGGAGTTAATGAAAGACAAGTTGTCGCGAGAGATTGTTTATCGAAAAAAGAAGGGTTTTGGCGTGCCTTTAACCGCTTGGTTGCGAAACGAATTAAAAGATTATACGCAAGAAATTTTGTCGGAGAGCGAAATAAAAAAATATGACCTCATCAATTATTCTTTTGTCGAAAAATTAATTGCAGAGCACCTTGGGAGGAAACGCGATAATCGGAAAATTCTTTGGAATTTAATTATTTTTCAAAATTGGTGCAAAAAATATTTATGAAAAAGGAAATAGAAAATTTCGAATTCTGGAATGAAGAAATGGCAAAAAAATATAATCCTGACGCTTACCATAATAGTCGTAATATCATTGTCCGATGGGTTGAAAACAAGCGTGCCGCGACTGTAATTAGATTTCTTGATGCCAGAGAGGGGGAAGATATATTAGAGGTCGGCTGCGGGGCGGGAAATATCCTGGAGAAAATAAAAAAAGGCAATTTGGTCGGGGTGGATATTTCCGAATTTATGCTCGGGCTTGCCAAAAAGAAGTTGTTGGGGCAGGGAGCTAAATTATACAAGGATGATGCTGAAGATCTTTCTTCGGAAGTCAAAGATATGAAATTTGACAAGATTTTTTGCAGCGAAGTTTTGGAACACGTCCGCGATCCGAAAAAGGTCTTATTCCAAATCGCCCGATTGTGTAAGCCAAGTGCCAAAGTGGTCATTTCGGTGCCAAATGAACGCCTGATCAATAAATTGAAGGGCCTCTTTCAAAAATTGAGAATTTTTGATATCTTTTTCAGGGGAATTTCCAAAAAAATGGATGATGAATGGCATTTGCACGTGTTTGATATGAGAATGCTTTCCGAAATCGGCGCAAATTATTTTTCGGAATCAAAAAAGGCGGGGATCCCTTTTGATTGGCTCCCATTACACTATGTAATTCTATTTTTCAAAAAATGAATAAATATCCTTCAAAAATCGAGGAATATTTTTTGCCGGGCGAGCTCGAAAGGCTTCAGGCGAATTTTAAGCGATATCAGAAGAGCAGGTTCTGGAAAAAAATAGGTCATTTAAAATCTTTTAAAAACCGTAAACAACTAGAAAAAATTATTAATCAAAATTCTAGCAATGGCAGTTCCGAAATTTAGTTCAGCACAGCTGATCTAAATTTCGAGAATCCCTGACAAGCTTCGCTTGTCGGGACTCGTCTGGCTCATAACCAGAAGGTTGGGGGTTCGAATCCCTCTCCCGCAACCAAATTTTTAAATTAGCTTACATATTTAAACTTATCTTAAACTAACCAGGGTAGCTCAGTTGGT
>JAHIST010000071.1 GCA_018818145.1 Patescibacteria group bacterium | reverse complement strand
CCTTCGGCGAAGCGCAGGCGGGATTGCTTCGTCGTCCCGCTTCGCGGGACTCCTCGCAACGACATTATTAATAAAATTAATAATGTCGTTTTTATGGGCATGGGCGAGCCGTTTTTGAATTATGATAATGTTTTGGCGGCAATCAAAATTTTAAACGACAAAGAAGGATTTAATTTGGGGGCGAGGCATTTT
Source organism: Patescibacteria group bacterium (assembly GCA_018818145.1). Taxonomy (GTDB): domain Bacteria; phylum Patescibacteriota; class Minisyncoccia; order Portnoybacterales; family GWB1-42-6; genus JAHIST01. The sequence goes on along the minus strand of JAHIST010000071.1, from coordinate 3,507 downwards.
TCAATTTCAACGGTCGGCATAACAGAAGGCATTGAAAAATTAGCTCAAGAAAAAATGGAAGTTAATTTAGCAATCTCTTTGCACGCGCCAAACGACAAACTGCGTTCAAGCATCATGCCGATCAATAAAAAATACCCGCTCGGAAAAATTTTGCGGGCGGTTGACGAATATATTAAACAAACTCGACGCCGCGTAATGTTTGAGTATATAATGATAGAAGAGATAAACGATTCAGACGATTGCGCGCGCCAGCTGGCTGATTTGCTTAAAAATACGCTTGGTTTTGTTAATTTGATAACTTATAATCCCACGGGAATTTTTAAACCTTCTTCATCCCAGCGCTTGAATAAATTTAAAGAAATTTTAGAAAAAGCCGGCGTGGCGGTCACGCAGCGCTATCGTTTCGGCGATGATATCAAAGGCGCTTGCGGTCAGCTGGCCGGAAACGCTAATAATAATTAAAATTAAAAAAAGATGAGCAAATATCCGTTAGTCAGGACTATCTATTTATATTTATTCGCTTTGGTCGGGCTGACTCTGCTTGTTATTGGCACGGTTCGATTTATTGATATGGGGCTGAAAACTTTTATTTTCACTAAAGCCGATGAAGAGCAAAGGTTAAATTACGTTCAACCCTCTTCGCCCTATCCGATAGAAAAATTTCAAAATATTGCGCAAAGTCCCGAAATGACTGTCACTTTAACCGAGTCAGAAAAAATAACCTTACAGATATGGCTGGTTGATTACGAAAACTGGAAAAAAAGGCGTGACGCTATTGATTCGATTCTTTCCCAGCGTCAGCGCGACGCTTCGTTTAATTTAGCCATGATTATTGTCGGCTTGCCGCTGTATTTGTTTCATTGGCGGTTGATTAAAAAAGACGCGAAAGCGAAAGAAGCAGTAATATAATAAGGAGCGCGAAAACAATGTCCAAACAAAAGTGGGTGATAACCGGATTTTTAGTTTTGGTTTTAATCGTTGCCGTCCTGTTGCTGCGGCTTTTCAGCGGCGACGAGGATACCTGGCTTTGCCAAAACGGCCAGTGGGTCAAGCATGGCAATCCCAGCGCCCCGATGCCCACTGCGTCTTGCGGCGCACCAATAGCCTCTCCTACGCCGACGCCGCCAGCGCAATCGGATATCGAAGTTTTTTATCCGCAGCCGGGTGCAACGGTCAGAAGCCTTTTGATTTTAGAAGGCCGAGCGCGCGGCAGCTGGTTTTTTGAAGCATCAGCGCCGATAAAACTTTTGGACGGACAAGGCAAGGAGATAGCCGTAAGTTTTATTCAGGCAATAGGCGATTGGATGACAACAGATTTTGTGCCTTTTACCGGAGAGCTAAAGTTCAGCGCTTCCTCAACCATTAATGGGGTATTAGTTTTCAATAATGATAATCCTTCTGGCTTGCCAGAAAACAGCAAGGAGTTTCGCGTGCCGGTTATTATCAGTCCGGAACAGGCAACTGTGGTCAAGATTTTTTTCAACAATGACCGGCTAGACCCCGAATTTTCCTGCAATAAAGTTTTTGCCGCCAGCAGAGAAATTTCAAAGACTCAAGCGTTGGCCAGAGGCGCGCTTGAAGAATTGTTAAAAGGGCCGACTGAAAACGAAAAACTTTTAGGTTTTTCAACCAGTATTAATTCGGGCGTAAAAATTCAAAAATTGACCATTACAGATGGCGTGGCAAAAGTTGACTTTGACGAACAGCTGGAATTTCAGGTCGGCGGCTCCTGCCGCGTGGCGGCTATCCGGGCACAAATTACCGAGACATTAAAGCAATTTTCGGCGGTTCAGAGCGTAGTGATCTCTATTGACGGGCGGACGGAAGATATATTGCAGCCATAAATAGTTTCGTTCTCTTTTGTGGGCACAAAAGAGAACCAGAAAAAGCCCCGCGCAGGCGCAAAAATTTGATAAAATCGGATTCGCCTCGCCCCGTTAGATAATTTTCAAATCTAACGGGGCGAGCTAAAATCGCTATCCGCAACGCCCCGACCTGACGGTCGGGGCCCCACCACAGCACGCGATTTTTATACGCTTGGCTCATCTCGATTTTATGACAAATTTTTCGCCAAGCGCGGAAAGTAAATTCTTTTAACAAGTCGCATTGTCTGTAATTTTTACTCCTGTGGATAAAAACTTGCAATTTTCTCATATTTGAGCGATAATTAAGGCAAGAAAGGAAAAACCATTAATTTTTAATATTAATAAATTTATGCCAGTCAATACACCAGGAGCAGCACCAGAGCCAGTAGTGGCTTACTGTGTCAAATGTAAGGACAAGCGAGATATGAAAGAGCCCAAAGAAGTTGCCATGAAAGGCAAGGGCGGCGTCCAGCGCCGCGCCATGACCGGTACTTGCCCGACCTGCGGAACCAAGATGTTCCGGATTATGGGCGCGAAGAAATAATATTAGATAGCTATCTAAAACAAAAAGTCCCGTTTAGGCGGGATTTTTTGATTGGCTTGATAAATATATATTTATATGTTAGTTTAGCTTAATAGTTCATTACAAATTTGGCTCTATCGCCGCCCGGCGAAATATAAAGAGCAGCGCCTGTCAGGGCGCAATAGGAGGAGAAAGATGGAAGCAGAGCAAATTTCCAAATTTGAAAGAGTTTTTGAGTTTAGAGAAATTTTGCAGGAAGCCGTCAGATCTCCTTTCAGGTGTTTTGAAAAATGGCCCATTTTGGAAGTGTGGGAAAAATGCTTGAAAGCAATAGGAGAGCGAGGGGTGATTTATAAGGAAGAAGCCGACTGGGCAGAAAAGTGGATACATACGCTTTTGGAGCAGAGCGTTGTTAGTCGGGACATCGGAAAAAAGCTTCTTTCCTGGTATGTATTTACCGCCAGGGGCAAGCTCGCTGTCAGGGCAGTCGAATTTGCTCTCGGTCTACGGCAGGGCTTAAAAGTTTGGCCCGACGAACTTTCAAAGCTTATCGCCGGAAGATTAATTAAAAATGTCAGTAATGAAGGATTTTTTTATCCGCAACTGCCCTCTCTTAAAAAATTTCTTCACGAGTTGCTCGATGAATTTAAAAAAGAAAGGAGGGACGGTTATCTGGATAGCACTTGGTATTGCGCTGAAAGAGCTTTGCGAATTATTGTGGCGGCCGAGGACTTTTCATTTTTGGATAAAATTGAAGAGGTAATTCTATTGATGCAAGCAGGCCAAATTTTTCCGAGCGAAAGTAGTGAGCCGTTTTATTTTAAGGTCAGTAACTTAGGTGCATTTAAAGAGGCCAAAAAAATTCTGGTGAGGGCCAGAAAAGAGCATATAATCAAATCGCCGGAGGTGTAATATGCGGCGGCTAGCGAGAAATTTTCGCAAGCCGCCTTTTAGTTTCTCTATTTTAGCCTTTTTTGATATAATAGAAGTAATTTCCCCGCGCCTCCGTGCGCGGGGCTAAAGCGGGAAGAAAAATGGGAATGTGTGTTAGATTGAAAGCATGGCTACCAATAGATTCCGAGCATCAGCTTATGCTCGATACACCATCTACTATCATAT
>JAHIST010000070.1 GCA_018818145.1 Patescibacteria group bacterium | reverse complement strand
GCGCTCTGCGCGTGAATTTCTAATTTTAAATTTTGAATTTTTAATCAATGACTTAATTTTTTAATTATTAAATCATTAAAAATTCATTCAAAATTCTAATTTCAAAATTCGCACGAAACGCAATGAAGTGCGCCATGACCGTTAGGTTTAACATTCCAGCACTGGTCAGAAGTCACCCCCTATACATCCTCTTACGAGTTAGCAGGGAGCTGTGTTTTTGTTAAACAGTCGCCTGAGGTCTTTAGCTGCGGCCCAATCGCATCGCGCTTCGCACGATGCTCAAGTTCAAATTTAAAAATTTAAAATTTATGAGTGAAAAATTTTCTTTTTAGAAAATTTTCACGAATTCCAAAACTTTTAACTTTTCATTTTACATTTTTAACTTAGCATCACACGCAGTGTGATGCGATCAGGCAGGTCATATTGCGAACTTACGACCGATTTTTTGCCGAGTTCCTTAACGAAGATTCACCCGTTCACCTTAGTCTACTCGACTCGCCCACCTGTGTCGGTTTTCGGTACGGTCGCCTTTAATTTAATTTTAGAGGTTTTTCTCGGAAGCTTGCTCACTCGGATCGGCTGAGTAAACCCAGCCTTTTCTCAATTCTCGGATTTAATGCTTGCCGGATTTGCCTGACAAGCATCCTCAAATAAAGAATGATAATCCAATAAATCACCCGAACTACAAAACTTCGTCACCCCGTCAAAACTAAAGGCGGTGCCGGAATATTAACCGGCTGTCCATCGGCGTCGCCTCTCGGCTTATCCTTAGGACCGACTAACCCTTGGTTGATAAACATTGCCAAGGAAACCTTGGGCTTGCGGTGTGCCGGTCTTTCACCGGCATTGTGGTTACTTATTCCAACATTCTCTCTTCCTAACGCTCCACCCCGACTCGCGTCGTGGGCTTCGCAGCAGTTAGAAATGCTCCCCTACCACGCCACCACATCTCGCTGCGCTCGATGGGTGGAATTTCTAAATCCTAATTTCTAATTTCTAAACCATTCCTCGCTCCGCGAGGAATTTATTAAAAATTTAAAATTTAAAATTAGAAATTCCGCATCAAACGAAGTGAGATGCGGTGACATCCATATCTTCGGTATTAAGTTTGAGCCCCGTTGAATCTTAGGCGCGAAATCTCTAGACTAGTGAGCTGTTACGCACTCTTTAAAGGGTGGCTGCTTCTAAGCCAACCTCCTAGGTGTTTGAGAAATCCCACCTCCTTTTCCACTTAACTTAATTTAGGGACCTTAGATGATGATCTAGGCTGTTTCCTTTTTGACCATGGAGCTTAGCCCCCACAGTCTGACTCCCAAATTTTGGCTTGGCGGTATTCGGAGTTTGATTGGACGCAGTAGGCAAAGCCATCTGCATCCATTCAGTGCTCTACCTCCACCAAGAAACATTTGAGGCTAGCCCTAAAGCTATTTCGGGGAGAACCAGCTATTACCAGGCTCGATTAGCTTTTCACTTCTTACCACAGCTCATCCCCCAGTTTTGCACGGCTGGTGGGTTCGGACCTCCTCCCGATATTACTCGGGATTCATCCTGGCCATAGTAAGCTCGCTCTGGCTTCGGGTCTTATGCGTGCTGCATACCGCAGAATAACGCGGAACTCTAAATGCGCGGAACGACGCGGAAAAATTCTGCGTAGTTCAACGTTAAGTTCTGCGTAATTCAGCGATTAACGCGCTTTTAACACTCGGTTTCCCTGCATCTCCGTCCCGAAGGACTTAGATAAGCAACACGAATAAACTCGTTGGATCGTTCTGCAAAAAGCACACCGTCACTCCCGCCTACGGCGGGATACACGAAATTTAACTAATGCAAACACGAAATAAACCAATTTCTATCCGGCTTTGATAACGGATTAGTTTTCTTCGTGTAAATATTAGTTTCCTTCGTGTATCCTGTCGCAGACAGGAGCTCCGATTCATTGTAAGCATATGGTTTCAGGGACTATTTCACCGCCCTCATCGGGCTGCTTTTCACCTTTCCCTCACGGTACTTGTTCACTATCGGTGATGTTGAGTATTTAGTCTTAGGAGACTAGTCCTCCCGGATTCCGACGAGGCCTTCGTTCCTCGCCGTACTTAAGAATAGCAATCAGAAGTATGAAAACCGTTTTCACTTACGGGGCTATTACCCTCTTTGGCTCCCGATTTCCATCGGGATTCTGTTAACGAAGTCTTCATTTTTTGACTCCTCTTGATAAATCAAACACTGCTATCTTGCAACCCCGATTTTTAAACGCAAGCGCTTAAAAATCGGTTTAGACTCTTCCCTTTTCGCTCGCCGCTACTGGGGGAATAAGCGGTCTCGCAATCGCTCGCCGCAATGACTAAATCCTAATTTCTAATTTCTAATCCGGTCCAGCAAAGCTGGACCTTTTTAGGAATTAGGTCAATTAGAATAATTAGAAATTGCGCGATCGAACGATAGTGAGATCGCATTGTTTTCTTTTCCTCCGCTTACTGAAATGTTTTACTTCAGCGGGTGCGCACCGCGCCTCGCTTGTGCTCGGCTCGGAAATCCAAATGACAAAATCCAAATTGTTCCAAATCAATGACTAAAGCTCAAAATCCAAATATTTGAAATTTAGATTTTGGATTTGATTTGACATTTAAGCTTTGAAATTTGAGCTTCCGCGCTGAACAGAAGTGAAGCGCGGTTTTGCGGGTTTACCGCAAAGGGTTTCCCCATTCGGACATCCCCGGATCAAAGCTCGCTAGACAGCTCCCCGAGGCTTAACGCAGTCACGCCACGTCCTTCATCGCCTCAACATCCCAAGGCATCCACCATACGCCCTTAGTCTTGCCCTTAAGTAGAATAATCTTGTCCCGCAATCCCGAAGGGATATGCGGGATCTACTTTAGTTGACTAATGACTATTAATGTAACCACTTACTAAATATCTTTTTACCCCATTAGACAAAACTTCGTTCGTCTAATGGAATGATAAACGGATACCTACGAATATATTCAATTGTTAATTAGCTATCCGTTATATTCCGATGATTACTGACTTTATCAACAATTATCGAAAAACAACTTCTATTTTTGTCATCCCGGCCTTGAGCCGGGATCCAGAATTCTGGATTCCCTCTTTCGCGGGAATGACACGCCGTGAGTAATAAAAAACCGCTCTTTCCAGAAGCGGCCTTCACGACGCCAAAAATCAGACGTTTTTATCCGCTTCCTTTGTTTAAATATAGTGAAATTATAAACATTAAATCTATATTTATGGCTATTAGCTTTTTACATTGTCTATTTTATCAAAACCAAAGGGCTTGTCAAGCCCCGTTAGGGGTTTTTCTTCCTTTTTCTAAAACCCGCCACTCGTGATACGAATACCAAATCAAAATGGCGAGCATCGCAAAAATTGCCCCGATTAAAATTCTGAATGCGTAGGGACCCGAAAATAAACTTATAATCGCGATAATCACAGCTAGTCCGATAAATAATTTACCGCCCAACTGATGCGTCTTGTCCCAGACAACCTCCGAATGTAGCGTCCAGGGCAAACGGATGCCAATGGTATAATTCTTTTTTATCTTTGGCATCATCAGCCCTAAAAAGAAAAATAAAACTGCGATGCCAATCATAACATAGCGTCCTATATCAATCTGATGACCCAGGCCGGCGTAAATCGTCAAAAAATACAACGCGCCCATAAACAAAACAAAAATAATTTTAAACCAAAAATAGAGTCCGGAAAAAAGCTCAATATTCTTTTTGAGCGGATCCATCAACGGAATAAAGCTTAATAGCAGATATAATCCCGCAATCAGCGCCGGAAAGAAAAACACGGCGAAATTCCGTGAACTCCAGCCGTCAATTTGTCCATAAACATTCCAGTGCGTCGGCACGCGCTCTGGCAGCTGCGGCCAAAAATAAAGCCCGATGGCAAAAACCGCCAAAATTAAAATTATTGGTAATATTTCTTTTTTAGAATAAAGTTTCATAAATTTTTATCGTTAATCAACTATTATTTATAATTAAACTACCCCGCCGACGGAGCGGCGGGGATTTCTCTCCATCCGACCGTGGTGGTTACAAAAGTTTTTGCTGTTTGGCAAGCTTATCAAACCTATCTTTCTGCTCCCTGACATATTTGCGTATTTCATCTTTGGTGGT
>JAHIST010000069.1 GCA_018818145.1 Patescibacteria group bacterium | reverse complement strand
GCAGGCACAAGCTATAGTTTCTTTATTTCCCATCCAGGTTACAAAGTGGATTCAACAAGTGACGGCTGACGCCTGGAAACAGATCAAGGCGGCTTATACCGCCTCCGGCGTTTGGGTCACTGCCGCAATAAAATGGTGGGAAAAAGCCGACACGTGGTATGTGCGCGCTCTAAAAGCCGCCTGGATGGTTCTGCGAAAAAAACTGCTGAATATGCTGGTTGACGACATTGTCAAATGGATTAAGGGCGGCGGCAAGCCGCGGCTGGTTACTGACTGGCAGGGATTTTTAAGAAAGGCGGCCGATGATGCGGCCGGACAATTTGTGGACAAATATCTGGGTATGGGCTTTTTATGCAGGCGCTTTGACGTCCGGTTAAAATTTGCTTTGGCCAGGGTCCCGACGTTTGATCAGGCAGCGACCTGCACCCTTTCACAAGTAGTCGGCAATTTTAATGCTTTTCTTAATGATTTCTCATCGGGAGGATGGAAAGGATGGATTTCTCTTTCTGAGCCGCAAAACAATATCTACGGCGCCTATTTGCTGGCTCAAGACGAACTCACAAAAAAAACGGCTGCAGCGGCCGAAGCGGCCAAAAACGAAGCTATTGCCTCGTCTGGATTTTTAGACGATAAGCGTTGTACTAATATCTATGAACAAAGTGATCCCAGCAATACCGGAGATTTCAGATCTTCGCCCATAAAACGAGAAGACATTCCGACCGGCTGGGTATGCAGCGAATGGACTACCTACACGCCCGGCAAAATTGCGGCCGAAGCCGTAGCCAAGGCGGCCAACATAGATATTGACTGGTTAATCTCCGCCAAAGAATTTGAAGAATACTTAGGCGCGATTCTTGACGCGGTAATCAATCGCATGATCCGAGAAGGCGTTACCTATATGACCGCTCCTTCGGGCGGAAGCGAAGGACAGACAGGAGCCGGCATCAGTACAGGAGCGACCGCGGCTGACGCCGACATTTATCTTTCGCCATATCAGGACGCCCTCCAAAACAGCGAATTAGCCCCCGCCTTAATTGATCAGCTCGGCCTATTGCAAAACAATTACAGCGGATATTTGGGACAACTGCAAAACAATTTAAGCGTCCTAACTCAAATCAGTAATACCCAATCCTCTATTGTAGACGTCCTCCAACAGATAACCAGTCTGGGCTGCCCCCTGCCAACCGGAGTCACGCGAACGATCTTAAGTACGCAAACCATCGGCAACTGCGCCACTACCTGCCCCTGCGCCGACACAACCACTCAAACCACCAGATTTACTATTGCGGGAGTCGGCGAGATTACCAGACAACGAACAACCGCCATAACCCAGGTCGAGGAAACCTATTCCAGTGATGTTTGCCAAGTCTGGCCTTCTGGTCTATCTCCTTATCCCTGCTCCATCCCGGTCACTTGTTCCAGCAATATTACCTCCACTATTATAAGCAGCACTATGACGGACAGTTCGGAAATTACCGCTGTCAATGACGAAATAGCCTACGTTCAAAATAAAATTAACCAAATAACTACGGCGATTAGCGATATACAAAATTACCAGCAAGCCGCCGACTTTTTTATGGAAACTTATGATGCTTATCTGAACGGTACAGGCAGCCAACAAGAAGCTTACGACGCCGAGGATGCAATGTATGCCGCCAAAGACCGAGCCATTACATCTATACAGACAGTGACCGGTTCGTCATCGACAGATTTCCAAATGCTTTTACAGGAAATCCAAAACGCATCCCTGCAAGTAGTTCAAGAAAACAACGATGCCCAGATGACAAGAGGAATAATTTCAGATTGCAGCTATGTCCAGCCGGCGACTTACTACGGCGACCTTTGCAGTGCGCAAAGAATTCTAACTGATATGCAAAGCGCGCTTACCGCCTGTCAAACCATAACTTCCGGGCCTTAATAAATTTTCACACCTTATGCTCGCCCTCACACCAAATTTGGTGTGAGGATAAAACCTAAAGATGGCTCACCTAATAAAAAATAGAAAAAAAGCGCTGGTTCTTGCCGTGGTTTTTATTTTGCTCGGAGGGTTTTTTGTTTTAGGAGTGCCGCAGGCAAAAGCACAATTTTTTGAAATTGCCGGCAGTACAATACTCAAAGCCGTCAGCTGGATTTTAATAATGGTATTACAGCCTTTTTTTAGCAAGCTTTTAACATTGGCAGCCGGTGCTCTGGAAGCGGTTTTCAGTATCTCCAAGTTCAAAGACATCCCGGTCGTCACTATCGGCTGGCAGATTACCCGCGGCCTTTGCAATATGTTTTTTGCCCTGATTTTGCTGGTGATGGCTTTTTCCACCATTTTGCAGATTGAAAGATTCGGCATGAAACAAATCCTCAAACGGCTGGTTATAGCTGCCCTGCTGATAAATTTCAGCCTGCTTTTTGCAGGAATTCTTATTGATTTTTCGCAGGTCTTAACCGACTATTTCATTAAAGAAGCTCAAGGCACCAAGGGTATCTCTGCCCAGATAACGAATGGGTTAAATATTTCCAGAGCTTACGACGCCAATCCGAGCGATAAAACCGTTCCAATTGATTTTTGCAGCGACCAATGTAATCCAAACGAAGTTTGCCAAGCTTTCCCAGACACAGATGAATATGGTTGTGCTCCGGCGCCTAATCCCAATACAAATCCAGCAGCAGCACTGAAACAGGGAGATCAAGGCGCAATTCAGGTTGTGATCGGAGCAATCTTTAGCATTATTCTTCTGCTGGTGGCCAGCTTCGTTATTTTGGCCGCAGCCATATTTATGATTTTCCGAATTATTATGCTCTGGTTCTTGCTGATTTTTGCTCCCCTGGCTTGGCTTTCAATGATTACCGGCACGGGCGGGCTTTGGGGCAAGTGGTGGGGCTTATTTTTCAAGTGGACTTTTTTCGCGCCGGTTTACGCGTTTTTTATCTACCTGGCCGTAGTAGCGGCCAGCACCGGTAGTATTGGCAAGGCTTTTGGCAGTCCGCCAGCCAACATAGACCCAGGGATTTTAAACAGCTTGGCCGGCGGCAATATAATGATGCTTTTTCAATATATTATTATTGTTATGATACTTTTGGGCGGCCTTATCGCCGCCCAACAAATGGGGATTGCCGGCGCCAGCACAGCTATGGGTTTGGCGAAAAAAGCCTCAGGCAAGGTTCAGGGCTGGGCAACGGGCTCGGCTAAATGGACGGGCAAGCAAGCTATGCGAGCGCCTAAATTTGCCTGGAATGAAAAAGTGGCCCCCGGCTTAACTAGCGCTGCCGGAAAAGCCCTGTCGTTTATGCAGCTTAAAAAATGGGGCGGCAGAACCCAAGCCGCGGCTGTCCAGATGAAACAAAAACCAACAGAACGCCCGGAAAACAAAGCCTACGCCGAAAAACTCAAATTTATGTCTGATAAAGACCTGCTGCATGAAACAAAAGCAGCTTGGGGCGCCAGAGCGCTTATCGCCGCCAGGGAAGCGAAAGAAAGAGGCACTTTGGCCAAGACAGATGATAAAGAAAGCGTTAAAAAAGCAATGCAGACTTTCGCCTCTTACGGCGCCAAGGGCACGGATGGTAAAACCAAAGAACAGAGGGATTTGGAAGAAACAAGGTTTGATGTATTTGATCCAACAAATAAAGAAGAGGGAAAACAGCAAAAAGATGCAATTCGCCGGTCTTATGAATCCGGCAATCTTGCGAAAGTTAATGCTGTGGTTTTTAAAGACAAAGAAACTACGAAAGCAATGGCAGACGAATTATCACCGCCGGAATTTGTAGAAACTTATAAAAAATTAAATAAAGCAGCGAAGTTTGCAATTAAAGGAGGTACAGATAAAGACGGTAATGAAATTAAAGGATCTCTATCTGAGAATTTTGATGATAAAAGCGATTTCAGCGCCTCTGCGCCTGATATGAAATACCGCAACCTTTTCGCCGCGGCTACCGGCAATCTGGCTAAATCCTTTACGAGCGCCTCTGACGAGATGAGCAAAGCCGCCGAAACCGCTGCCGCTAAATTTGTTAAAGGTATGAAAGCAAGCCAGATCGGAGATATTTTTGAAGGAGAAAAAGACGGAAGAAAATCATTAGAGATGGTTGGCCGGCATATTGACCGAACGCTATTAGCCAGCACTACCGGCGAGTTAAATGCGATGCAAAAACAAATAATAACCAGCAAAGAAGGAATAAAAAGGAATGAGAAACAAGAGGATCTTGAAGATTATATGAGCAAAAGCCCGGCTTGGGGAGGCAGAGTACCGGAAGTTGGTCAACAAGCAGCCGGCGGCGCGCGGCCGCAGCCGCAGAGGCCCGAGCGAGGAGGAGGACCCAGCTTCTAAAAAATATGTCAACCATTCAAACTGACAACCGTCCAATACCGCAAAGCAAAAAACTTGATGATTTTCAGGTGAAATTTTTGCGCCTGCCCGATTATGCCAAAGAATGGATGTGTTCTTTGGAAGCCGCAGAAAATACCGGAAAAATCACCAAAAAATTTGGGCTAGCTGGAAATGCCAACCCAATTGTCGCCAAACTTACCGGCGACGCAATGCTAAAAGATATAACGCTGGACTCCCTGCCGTCATTTCTCCAGAAAAATCTGGGCGTGGATTCGGAAACCGCGCGCCAAATCGCTCTGGAAATTGCCCTGAAACAGCTTTTAATCATCCGCGACCACCTAAAAAATGCAGAAAGCTTTATTTTAAAATTAGGCGGGGCTCTTCCCAAAACGCTTCCCGGCGTTGCCCAACCAGAAACCGAACAATGGACAACTCCGGCCGCAAGCCCCCATCCGGCAATTTCCAGAAAACCCTTCCGCGCTACGATTCAGGAAAATAAAGAAATTTTGAATCAACTAATGACCTTAAACCCGATAAAAATTCAGGATCTGGAACAGCCGGTGCGGCCGACGATTAAAAACTGGCTGTCAGACTATATCAAGCAAAAAGGGGCGGGGCACCACGAAGAGCTGGAACGAAGCGATTTTCTGTTTAGGAGCCGCAACGCCCAAAATCTACAACAAGAAGAACGCGCTCGCTTAGCCAAAATTCTTAAGGCTTATGACGACGACACCGAAGTGCCGATTTCTCCGGAAACAAAACTTATTTTAATTGACGAGCTAAACAAAAAAGAAGATTTATCCCAAAAAGTTTTTCCGCCTTCACCTTCCCAAGTTTTCAAAGAAAATTTGGAAGGGCAAGCCAGCATTGGCCCTGATATGTACCGGGAACAAGTGGCTGAAGAAGATTTGGCCGGACCGCTCAAACCATTAGCGAAACCCATCCCGAGGATAGACGGAAACGTGGTAGACCTAAAGGAATTCGGCAACAATGAAGAGTGAAATGAAATTAGGAAATTGGGAAATTAAAAAATTGATAAAATGGCCTCCAAAACAGCTAAAAACTATATCGCTTTAGGAAATTTGGATGCTTATAAAACCGCGATAAAGATTGGTGAAAAAGCGTGGATCATCTATGTAAAGATGGATTGGCAAACAAAGAAAATTATGGGAGATCAATGGCTTGGTGCGATTGACTCCGTCGGGGCCAATATTGCGGAAGGCTACGGCCGATTTCATTATTTAGATAAAATAAAATTTTATTATAATTCTCGCGGCTCATTATTTGAGGCAAAACATTGGTCTTTTCTGCTTCTGCAAAGAGCAAAAATAACAAAAAAGGAATTTGATGAACTAATAGGATTGCTTGAAAGCCAACATCGACAATTAAATAACTTTATAAAAGCGACTTATCCGAAAAAATAATTTCCTAATTTCTAAATTTCTTAATTTCCGTATTTATGCAGTTCAACGTTCCCCAATTCATTGATGTTGAAGACAAAATTTTGGGCCCGCTCTCGCTCAAGCAATTTTTGATGTTTTTGGGAGGGGCGATTATAGTTCTATTCCTGTGGTATTTGTTCCGCCTCTGGATTGTGGTTATCGTCGCCATACCGCTTTTCCTCTTTTTACTTGCCTCGGTTTTTGTTAAAATTAACGGGCGCTCGCTTTTTACTTTTTTGCGCGCTTTTTTCAACTACTTTTCCAACCCGAAAATTTATATTTGGAGAAGGAAACAATAATTACCTTAAATTATAAAAATTATTCTAATGCCCGAAGAGCCTGTTCAGCAAAAAATTCTGGTTGAAGACGTCCAAGAGGGAATCGTCGTTTTAAAAGGCGGCGACTTGCGCGCTGTTTTAATGACCTCTTCAACCAACTTCGCCCTGAAGTCAACCCAGGAACAGGACGCGCTGATTATGAAATATCAGGGATTTTTAAACTCTCTTGACTTCTCAATTCAAATTCTTGCCATTTCGCGGCAATTGGATATTTCTGATTATCTGGCGCTGCTGGAACAGATGAAAAAAGAACAGACAAACGAACTTTTAAAAATCCAGATTTCCGAATATGTTGATTTTGTCAAAAATCTGGTCCAGGTTTCAAATATTATGAGCCAATCTTTTTTTGTGGTCGTGCCGCTAGCCAAGGTAGAAAAAAAAGAAGGGGGCCTGCTGGAAAAAATTGGCCTCTTCCAGAAAAACACCACCGCCAATCTGGGCAAATCGCTTGATGAGCTCAAAGCCCAGCTGTGGCAGAGAGTAGAATATATCATCTCGGGACTGTCGGGCTTGGGGCTGAAAGCCGTGCCGCTCAATACCCAGGAGATTACCGAACTTTTCTATCATTTATATAATATGGGATCTCAGGAGAAGCCGACTTTCCAGCCGGAAGAAACAAAACAAAGCCAAAAATAATTTGTAAACGGCCCGAATTAATTATGCAGTTTAACCTCCAAAATCTTTTTAACCAGAAACCGGCCGGCCCGACGCAGTCCGACAGCCTTCTGGGACAGATGCCCCAGGAGACAGGCCCGTCAATCAAAGATCTGATCGCGCCCCCGGGGATGAAAATAAATTCCAATTATCTGCAGATTGGCGGCAAAATGGCGCGCACTCTTTTTATTTTCACTTATCCGCGCTATCTGGTAACCAATTGGTTCTCGCCGGTTCTGGCGCTGGACCGGGAAATAAACATTTCCATGTTTGTCCATCCGGTGGAGACGACCTGGATTATGGGACAGCTGCGGAAAAAAGTGGCGCAGGTGCAGGCGCAAATATCCGAAAGGCAGGAAAAAGGCCAGGTGCGCGACCCGATGCTGGAAACGGCGCTACAGGATATTGAAACTCTGCGCGACAACCTCCAGCAGGGCAACGAAAAATTCTTCAAGTTTGGGCTGTATCTGACGATTTTTGCCGACAACCAAAAAGAGCTGGATGATATTGAAAATGAAATCCGCTCCCTGCTTGAAGGCAAACTTGTTTATATCAAACCGGCTTCTTTCCAACAAGAGCAGGGGTTTTTATCAACTTTGCCGCTGGCCAAAGACGATTTAGCCATCCACACTTCAATGAACACGGGGCCGATTTCCAGCTGTTTTCCTTTTGTCTCGGTTAATCTTTCCGACAACAAAGGCATACTTTATGGCATTAACCGTCATAATAATTCCCTGATTATTTTTGACCGCTTTAGCCTGGAAAACGCCAATTCCTGCGTTTTTGCCAAATCGGGTTCGGGCAAAAGCTACGCGGTCAAGTTGGAGGTTTTGCGCTCAATGATGATGGGAACGGAAGTTATAATTATTGACCCGGAAAATGAATACCAGTATTTAACCGAAACCGTCGGCGGTACCTTCACAAAAATCTCGCTCAATTCGCCAAACCACTTAAATCCCTTTGATTTGCCGGTTCCGCCAAAAGGCGAAAAACCCGGCGATGTCTTGCGCTCCACCATTATAAATTTGGTGGGCCTGCTGCGGATTATGCTCGGCGGGCTCACACCCGAAGAAGACGCGGTCCTAGACCGAGCAATCAGCGAAACCTATGCATCGCGCGATATCACGCCTGATTCTGATTTTTCAAAAATCACCCCGCCGCTGCTAAGCGATTTGCAGACAATTTTGAAAAATATGGAAGGCGGCTCTTCCCTGGCCACGCGGCTGGAAAGATTCACCACCGGCTCTTACGCCGGACTCTTCAACCAGCAGACCAACATTGAATTAAAAAATAAATTAGTCACTTTTTCAATCCGCGACATGGAAGAAGAACTGCGGCCTATTGCCATGTATATCGTGCTCCATTATATCTGGAACATTATCCGCTCCGAACTCAAAAAAAGGATATTGGTGGTGGACGAAGCCTGGGTGATGATGCGCCACGAAGACGCAGCTTCGTTTCTCTTTGGCATCGCCAAGCGCTGCCGCAAATATTATCTTGGCATGACGACTATTACGCAAGACGTGGGCGATTTTATGACCTCGCCCTACGGCAAGCCGATAGTTACTAATTCCTCGCTGCAGATTCTGCTGCGCCAGTCGCCGGCCACCATTGACATAATCCAAAAAACTTTTAATTTGACCGACCAGGAAAAATATCTGCTGCTGGAATGCAGTGTGGGCGAAGGAATATTTTTTGCCGGCCTGCAACATGCCGCCATTAAAGTTATTGCTTCCTACACCGAAGACCAGATTATCACTTCCGACCCGCGCCAGATTCTGGAAATTGAACGGGCCAAAGAAGAGCTGGTAGCGGAAGAAGAAATAAAAATTCCTAATTCCTAATTAACCTAATTTCTAATCAAATCCTAATGCCCAAACCCCAATCTAGAAATTAGAATAATTAGAAATTTTAATAGAATGCCTGAAGAAACCCCTAAAGAGCAGCCAACCCAAGAAGAGCCGGAAGCAGCCGCCGGCGACAAGCCGAAAGAAAAAGTTTCTTTCCCCTGGCTGATGTTTTTTGTGGCTGTCTTTTTTGACTTAATCGGCCTGATACCGATTGTTAATATTTTTTCAGAAATTTTCGCGGGACTGGCTTTTGGCTTTTGGCAGAAAATATACGCGCCCAAAACCGACCCGGTTTTAACTTTTATTGTCGCCAAAATCGCCGACGCCATATTTTTAGGCATGCTGCCCAGCAACATTGCCATTGTTGTCTTTGCTTATATCAAGAAAAAGCTTGAGGAGAAAAAGGAAGCTTTATTAAAATTATCGCAAACCCGCCTGGGGAAATATGCCGCGAACAAATTCTCCGGGCAACCAGCTTAAAATGTCAAAAATATCAATTTTATTAATAATAATTTTATTCGCTGGCGCAATTTTTATGGTCGGCAATTTATCGGCGTGGGCACAAATAGCCAATTTAGCCGGCGACACGCCCAAAACTTCCGACTTTATTTTGAGCTGGTCAAGCGATTCTTATGTTCCCCTTGGCTACGAAGGCAAGGCTCTGCCAACACAAAACAGCGGCATTAAAGTAGTGGCTGTGCCGATAAAAAAACTTGCTGCTGACCCAACCAAATTATATTACCGCTGGCTGATAGACAATGAAATTGCCGGCTGGGCCAATGGCCAAGGAAAATCCACTTTAAAATTCCCAGCCACCAAGTGGCCGGGCGACAAACACAGCATTGAACTGCAGGTTTTAGACGGAAAAGAAACACTGCTGGCCAGGGCTTTTACGCTTATTGTTATTGTTGACCCCGAGCTTTTGGTCAAACAGGAAAACGAAGACTACGCACTAACGGAAGATTTAGCCGTTGGCACGGGAAAAGAAATAAAACTGACGGCCGTCCCTTTGTTTTTCCATATCAAAAAAATGGCCGAGATTGACTGGCAATGGATTCTTTCCGGCCAAAAATTATCCGGCTCCGACGAAAAAGAAATAAATTCCCTGACTATCAAAATACCCCAGGGCAAATTAGACAAGCCTCTTCAAAAAAACCTGCAAATCAGCGCGGCCAACAAAACCGACCAATACCAGCAAGTTTCAGCTGAATTAAATATTAAAATCCAATAATTTATTGTATGCGTTCTAATAAAAAAATCTTTTATGCCCTGTCTGTTTTATTTCTGCTTGCCTGCGCTTTTGCGTTTTTTGCCCAACCCGTTGCGGCTTACAGAATTGAAATCGGCCTGCCAAACCTGCCGGCCGGAACCGATGTTACCGACCCGGGCAAATACATTGAATACTTCTTTGTCTTCGGCCTGCTTCTTTGTGGTTTTTTGGCTGTAGCGGCAATTGTCTGGGGCGGCATCACCTACATGGTTGCCGGCACAATCAGCAACGTGGAAAAGGCCAAATCAATAATCATTGGGGCCATTACAGGCATTGTTTTGCTGCTTTGCTCCTATCTGCTGCTGGCTACCATTGACCCGACGCTGACCAATTTGTCGCCGTTTAAGCCGCCCTCGGCCGGTAATATACCGCAACAACAGACGCAACAGCCAGCGCAACAGCCAGTTTCTCAAACCTGGGTATGCAGAAGTTATCCCAGCCTCAACATACTAGGGACTTATTCAAGCGAAAGTCTATGTACTGCTGATTGCGATAGCGACCTTTTTGAAATTTGCGAACTTCAATAACTTTATTTCCATAAATAATTTATGACCTCAAAAAAAATATTCATCATCGCCATTATTTTACTGGCCTTAGTCGGCGCAACCTTGCTAGTCTATAATCTATTTTTTAAAGAGAGTTTGACGAGCGAGCAACCCGAAGCTTCCGGTTCTCTGCCTCCCGGCCGCGATAACGGAATATCTTCCTCTTTGCCCGGCGGCACGACCAGCCAACCCGGCCAATCGGTCAGCCCGGCTGATTTAAAATTCAAACCCATTAGCCAGGAAAAAGTTTATGGCGCAACAATTGGTGAGGACGGCAAAACCGTAAAATATTTCAGCCGCGCCATTGGCAATATCTTTGAATCCGACTTTAACGGCGCCAGCCTAAAAAAGATTTCTTCGGTCACGCTCTCCGGACTGATAAAAGCCATTTGGTCGCCGGACAAAGAAAAAATTATCGGCATTTTTTCGGAAAACAATAAAACCAGCAAGTACACCTATGACTATAGCAATGGCCAGTCCTCGGTTCTAAATACCGACATCGGCTGGATTGCCTGGTCGCCCGACAGCAAAAAAATCGCCTACCATTATGTCCCAGGAGATTCTGACGAAGGCAACATCAGCGTTGCCAACCCGGACGGCTCAAATTGGAAAAATATTTTCAAAACCCGTTTGGCTGATTTGATTGTTGAGTGGCCCGTAAAAGAAAAAATTTCCATCCGCACGCCGGCCAGCGGCCTGGCCCAAAGCTTGGTCTTTGCCATAAATTCCGAAAGTGGAGATTTCGCAAAAATTTTAAGCGACCTTTACGGCTTGAGTATCAAATGGTCTCCTAAGGCCGATAAAATTCTTTATTCCTCAACCAATAGCCGCGGCAAAAATCCGGCTCTTTTCCTGTCAGACGAAAAGGGGGCGGCGGTCAAAGACCTCAAACTTTCCGGCCTGGCTGATAAATGCGTCTGGAGCAAAGACAACCGGACAATTTTTTGCGCCCTGCCGCAGGAAATTTCCGCCAATGCCGTCTGGCCCGACGATTATTACAAAGGACTGATAATACTGAAAGACGATATTTACAAAATCAATCTGGAAACGGGCGAGAAAATAAAAATAACCGGGTCCTCGCCCCAGTTTGGCTTTGATGCCCAAGATTTATTTCTGGCGCCCAAGGAAGACTATCTTTTCTTTGTCAATCGCGGAGACGGACTGCTATATAGCCTAAAGATATAGAACCGCGGAATAACGCTGATCTAATGAGGCAGGCACGGAACAACGCGGAAATTAACAGCTTTTGTTTTTATCAACTATGTAACCCAGGGCAATCACTGCCCAAAAAACCAGCGCCAGGTCATTCTTCCAATAAGTCGTGTCCAGCAAGCCGTGCGCCAAAATATAAACCATCGCAGCCGCCAAAATTAAAAACAGCGGCTGTTTTGTTTTAAATAAAAATTTAAGCGTTTTTCGGAAAAACTTTATCAGCAATAAAACAAATCCTGCCAGTCCTGTAATTCCCGCCTGCAGCCACCAGGCCAAAAAGAGATTGTGCGGCTGGGGTACGGCCCATTCCAGATAGGGGACGAGAAAATATTTTTGATATTCCAGATAATATTGCTGAAACATTCCCGGGCCGATGCCAAAAAGCCAGTTGTCAGCCAAAATTTTTCCGGCCGAGCGCCAAACCATCAGCCGCGATTCCAAAGAGGAACGGTCGGATTGCAATAAATTAGCTAACTTTTCGTTGTTCATCTGAAAAAATATAACAAGGCCCAAAACAATAACCAATAAACACAGGACAATAACCAAGCCCCTGCGGCCGATAATCGCCGACCGATAAAAACCTATTAGCAAAAATATTGTCGCCGCCAAAACTGCCAGCCAAGCGGCGTAAGAAAAAGTGCTGTATAAAACAATAAACAGTAAACAGCAAACAATAAACAATAAAATCCGCAGCGATTGCTTTTTGGTTTCAAACCAAAAAGCAATCGCCAGTATCAGCGCCGGCGCCAAAAACATCGCCAAGTGATTTGGCGAAAGATAAAAGGCTTTCAGCCGGCCGTCAAAAGTCAGCTGCCCGGCCGCCAAATATCCCAGGGCCACAAGAGCGACGGCTGTTCCGGAAAAAACCAAGGAAAGTAATAGGCTTTTAAATTGCCGATTAGTTTTAATAACATCTATCGCAATTAAGCCAAAAATTATCGGCTCCAAAAACCAGGCCTTAAAAATTCCCGCGCCCGTTTTAATGTCGCCGGATGTCAGGACAGAAATTAAAACTCCGGCCAGAATCAGCCCGACAGGAAGCCACCAGCCGCCGATGCTTAAATCTCTCAGGGCGCTCTCCGCTATTCCTGTTTTAACCACCGCACCGGCCCCGCCTAGCGGGACGGTGCGGGGCTTTGATTTTTTAATTAGCCAGATTGCGGCTAAAACAAAAATTAAAAGTTCCAGCGCGGTCAGCGGCAAATTGCCGATTTTCAAAAGATAAAGCGGCGCCAAAAACAAAATTATCGCCAGACCGAAATCCAGCCGCCGCCAGCAAAGCAAACCAAAAGCGATGAGGCCGGCAAGCAACAAAAGGTGTTGATATGTCTCCTGTAAGATATAAAACATCTTAACTAAATTCCAATGACCAAAATCCTAAACCGTTTGGAATTTATAATTTTGGAGATTGGAGCTTATTCGGAATTTGTGATTTGGAATTTATCCTGATCTTTTCAAGATTAGCCGCTAGACCAGTAATAATCATGAAAAAAGCCAAAATGGTCGGATTGAAAATAGCGGTTTCAAAAAACGAATGGACGGCAAAATAAATCAGAGCGCCCAAAACCCCCAGGGCCGGGGCAGCCAAAGCCGCGCGCTTTGTTTCTTTCAGAACAGCTCGCGCCGCGCCGCCCAAAAACCATAGCCACGCCAGCAGACCAAAAATTCCTGTTTCCACCAAAATATCCAAATAAAGATTGTGGCTGGTCACCGCGCTGCGGTATTTCTCGTTAAAATTCAGGCTTAACGGGTAGTTGCCTAATCCGACGCCCAATAAAATATTCTGTTTGGCCTGATTTAAAGCCTCTCCCCAAATTTTTATTCTGCTTGAATTTGAGCCTTCCGCCAAGTCAAAGCTGGAGAAAAAACGGTCAGCTATCGGAGCGCCGGCCAAAACTATTAAAACCGCGGCAACAAAAAAAAGACTGCTGATAAAGATTTTTGCCTTATGCCCTAACTGCCGCCAGCTAAAAATTGTCATAACCGCAATGCTCCCTGCCAAGCCAAGATAGCCGCCGCGGGAAAAAGTCAGGAGTAAAACAGCAAGCAGAAAACCAAAAACAACAAACAAAAATATCCGATATTTCTTTTCCATAAAAGCCAACGCCAAAATCAAAGGAGAAACCATCCCCAGATAAAAAGCCAGCATGTGCGGATCCGGAAAAAGGCCAATGGCGCGCATCAAAGGCTGGCCGCCAATTTCAACCAGCCAGCTGGGATTTTGAACGACCGCTTGCCCGAACGCCTGGCCATAAAAAAGGGAGGCTACGCGCTGGCTCCAAAAATTAAAAACAGCCTCGCGGCCAAAGACAAACTGAGCCAGAAACTGACAAAAAGCTATCAGGCCGGCTGCCAACGCGGAACCCGCAATCACCCAGAAAACTTTCTTTAATTGCTCGCGCGTGCCGACCAAACCAACGACAATAAAAAAAAGCGGGAAGATTGAGGCAAAAACTAAAATTTTTCGTATTGCCCAACCCTGATTCTGCGCCACCAAAACAGAGATTGCCGCAATAATAAAAAACAAAATCAAGACGGCCTGATTTTTTTGCCAAAAAGGTTTTCTCTCTTTAAAATTCTTTAAAATCCAGACAAGAAACAGAAGCAAAATCAGCAGCCTCCCGGAAAGCAAATCAATGTCACCAGAAACATTAAGCGCAACCTGAAAGGGCAAATAAGCGACTAAAAGATAAAATGCGGCTTGGGTATAAAAAGAAAAGAACACTGCCAGCAGCAGCGCGCCAGCCGCCAACAGAAAAACCAGGGGAAAAACTCCCGCAGCAAAACCCACAAAGAGAACCGCTGCCAGGAAGCAGATAGCTAATAAACCCCCACACCACGGATTTGCGTCCGCGACACTGGAACAATGCCTTTTGGGTTCCCGACCGCTCATCAACGGACTGACGCCCGTGACGTTCTGGTGTGGGGGTAAAATTTTTTTATTAAACTTCATCTTTTTTAATTAGCTCCGAGATATCCCGGGAAGAAAAACCCCTGATAAGATAAAGCAGGCCAAAATAAATCAGCAGCGCCAGCGCCATCAGAATAAATAAATTTAAAAACCTTAAATAAAAAAGGGCAATGGCCATTGCGCCGGCCGCCAGCAAGCTTTTAAAAACCGCCCGGGAAGAGGGCCAAAAGCGCAAAGAACGATAAATCGCCGCCATCATTAAAAAAGCCACCAGCGCTTCTGTCAAAACAGTAGTAGCGGCGGCCGCCATATAGGAATAGCGCGGGATTAGCACCAAATTGAGAACAACATTCACCACCGCTCCGGCCAGGGAAATTTTCAATAAAGTTCTTTGTTTTTCCGCGGCAATTAAGGCAAAAGAAAAAAGTGTGCCAAGAAAGACGGCGCCCACCGCTACAATTAAAACATTTAGCACCCCGGCTGATTCCGGATACCGACCGCCCCCCAGCAGATCGATAATTCTTGGCGACAAAACCAAGGTCCCGGCCACCAGCGGAATTGTAAAAACAACGATAACGTCAAAAGCGCGCTGAAAGACATTTTTAAACTGCGGCCAATTGCTATTGGCGAAGCGCGACAACAAAGGCATGATCAGGCCGACAAACATTGCCGGAAAAAAAATCAGACTTTCTAAAATTTTGTACGGCAGGCGGTAAATTCCCACATCCGTCACCGGCTTAAAAACAGACAGAAACAGCGAATCGGTTGAAAAATAAATCATTACCAAGATATTGGAAATAGCCAAAGGAAAGCTTTGAACAAAGCTTTTTTTCCAAAAACTGATATCAAAAGCCAGCCGCACGCGAACATACTGCCTGGCGAATAAAAAAACCAAAATAAAATTAGCTAAACTGCTGAGAGCCAAAGCAAAAACAATCCACAAAAGCCCTAAATTTATTTTAATAAACAAAAAAACCAGCGCCAGCTGAATTGCCCTGCCCACAACCTCTGCCAGACCGACCTTGTCCATGCGCAAATACTTCTGAAAAACCCCCATTAAAACCTGCGTTCCGGAAAGCAGCCAAAAACCGGCCATGCCGATTAAAATCGCCATCCTCGCTTGATTGGAATAGGGAAAAAGCAAGCTGATTAGCGGCGCCAAAACAAAAATAAAAAGACTGATTATCAGTCTCAGAGTAAAAAGATTGCTGGCAATTTTTTCTTCATCAGCCCCCTCTTTTGATATTTCCCGAACCATCAGCTGATAAAGCCCCCACTCGGCCAAAACCGCGAAAATTCCGCCGAAAGTCAGCACTAAAGAATACTCACCCCATTCGGTTTTGGTTAAATAGCGCGTTGCCAACCCAATCGTTACCAGGGCCAGCGCGGTCCCGACAATTCTGGCGAGCGCAGAAACGATAGTATTGAGAGCAATTTTTCTGGCAAGCATAAAATCTCCTAAACAATTATTGTATTGCCGGGCCCTACTAAAAACTTATAGCGCCTATATTGGCTTAATAACTATCCTTCTCCCTTCTCCCTCTCCTTCCGATTCTGTCTTAATGTCAGAGACATCGGCTAAAGCAACATGGATAATTCGGCGCTCATAAGCGTTCATTGGAGCCAGCCAGCGCGGCTGGCGCGTCCGAACTGCTTCTCCGGCCGCGCTGACCGCCATTTCCTTAGCCAGCTCAAAACGATTTTTCTGATAATCGTTGACGTCAACAATAAAGCGAACCGGCGCTTCTTCTTTCTTGCTAACAATTGCCCGGCTTAAATGCTGCAGGGCCAACAGATTTTCGCCGCCGCATCCGATCAAATAGGCCGCTTCCGCGCTTTGAATATTTGCTTTCAAAAAATCCCCGTCCTGCTCGTCAATCTGCACGACTCCTGAAAAATCCATTACTTCCAAAAGTTTCTCTATAGTTTCTTTAATTTTTTGCGATTCTGCTTTCATTTATTTTTTTGTTTACAAAATATTGTTGCACTACTCCAAACAGAGTAATTACCACCCAGTAAAGAGCCAAGCCGGCAGGCAGCTTCCAGGCGATAATCAGCGTGATTATGGGCATAAGGTAGGTCATCTGTCTGCTCATCATTGTGCTGAAGTCGCCGGGATTGGCGCTTTTGGTTGAAGGCGCCATCATTTTTGACTGAACAAAAGTCAGCGCGCCGGCCAAAATAGCCAAGCCATAATTGCTTTGCGACAAATCTATCAACCCTAAAAATTTCGTATTAATTAATTCCGGCCGGCTGACGAAATAATAAAGGCTTTTTAAGCTTTCTGGTTTTAGCCCATTTAAAAAGACTTGATAAAGAGCGATTAAAACCGGCAGCTGCACAAGCAGGGGTAAACAGCCGGAGGCGGGATTAATGCCTTTGGTTTTATAGAAATCCATTAAGGCCTGCGATTGTTTGACGCGATCGGCCTTGTATTTGCTTTGGATTTCCTTAATCTGTGGTTGCAGTTCACTTAAGGCCTTCTGTGATTTCAGGGCTTTTTGGTTCAGCGGGTATAAAATAAAGCGAATAATCAAAGTCAGAAGAATTATGGCAATGCCAAAATCATGGTAGGGGACTACATTATATAAAAAAACAAGTCCGTTAAATAACGGCCGGTAAAGCACTTCGTGAAAAATTGTAAAAATAAAATTCATATTTCTTTAGCGTCCCGCGGAACCGCACGGATTCTCTACGCGGAACGACCTGCCCGCCAATAGCCAAAGGAATTAATTGGTATTACCAGATTTGCTCTTTTAAGTTTACGTTCTTGGTAATAAACCTAACCACTATTGGCTTTGGCAGGCGGGCGCGGAAAAATTTATTTTATAATTTAAGGTAATTAATCAACCGGATCATATCCGCCCCCGTTCCAGGGATGACAGCGGAAAATTCGTCCTATTGCCTTCTTGCTTCCCCGCAACACGCCAAAGCGCCCGATTGCTTCAAAGGCATACTCTGAACAGCTGGGATAAAACCGGCATATTTTTTTGTTCCCGCGCCGGAATATTCCCTGATCGGGCGAAAGCAAAAACTGATAAAGCCTGATTATTAATAAAAAGATTTTTTTAATCATAAACTCTAATTTCTTTTAACAAGGCCAGCAGGTTATTTTCTATTTCTTTAAATTTTTTTCCCACAAGCGCTTTTTTTGCGATAACCACAACGTCAAGGCCCGAAACAAGCCTGGCTGAGTTTTTTCGGATAATTTCTCGCATTTGCCGACGCAAGCGATTACGCGCAACAGCCCGCCTGTCCACCTTGGCGCTGACTACCAGGCCCCAGCGAGAATCACCCAGGCCGTTAGTTCTTGCCCTGACAATCAAATATTCATCCTGAATGATTTTCCCGCCGGCAAAAACGATCTGAAAATCTTTTTCTTTGCTTAAACTATTCATGCTTAGTCGGCTCGCCTAAACAGCCAATCGGCGGCGCTTTTTTCTTCGCCGCATCGCTACCACGCGCCTGCCGCAATGCGTTCTCTGCCTTACCAAAAAACCGTGAGTTCTTTTTCTTTTTCTCTTTTTGGGTTGGTAGGTGATGCTCATTAAAGTTAATTAAAATTAAGACGACATTTTAACAAAAAGGCTTTCTCTCTTGCAATAAAAACTAAAATTAGGCAAAATTGAATTAAT
This sequence comes from Patescibacteria group bacterium, assembly GCA_018818145.1. Classification (GTDB taxonomy): domain Bacteria; phylum Patescibacteriota; class Minisyncoccia; order Portnoybacterales; family GWB1-42-6; genus JAHIST01. The sequence continues at coordinate 2,460 of JAHIST010000069.1, read as the reverse complement.
CGAAAAATAGCCTTTTAATAAGTGTATTATTAAAAGGCCCGGAAGTCAAATCACCCGCGAAAGACAAAAAAGAGAAAATCCTGTTTTCCACTCATAATCCCCATCTTATTAACAAAACGGTCTTTTTTTAGTCCTCCCGAGCCCTTTTGCCAGGCTTTTAGTATGCTATACTTTTATTAGCGAACTTGGCTTTATTGTAAAAATAATTTTTATCTATTTTAAAAAAGAACCATGATCAACACTGAACTCTGGCAATCCGTTTTAGCCGAAGTTGAGCTTACTCTTTCCAGGGCTAATTTTATCACCTGGTTTCGCGAAACCGGAATTTTAAAAAACAAAGACGGATTAGTTACAATAGGCGTCCCTAATGGATTTAGCAAGGAATGGCTGGAAAATAAATATAATAAAATTATTCTGCGCGCCCTGCGCAACCTCTCCCCGGACATTAAAGAATTAAAATTTATCATTAACCAAACAAGTTTTTATCAAACAGCGGCCGACCGTCAGACCGGCCCCTTGGCCCATAAAGAGATCTCTCCGGCCGCAGAACAACCCTTTTATGAATTCGAGATAGACAAAGAAACGAATCTCAACCCCAAATATACTTTTAAAAATTTTATTGTCGGCTCCTTCAATGAACTGGCTCAAGCCGCCGCCAAAGCGGTGATTAACAACCCCGGCGAAGTTTATAACCCTTTATTTATTTATGGCGGAGTGGGTCTTGGCAAGACCCATTTGCTGCAGGCGGTTGGAAATTCTATTATAGAAAAATATGAAAAACGCAAAAAAGTAAAATATGTCAGCTCAGAAAAATTTACCTCCGAGCTGATTAGCGCTCTTCACGGCGGCCGAATGGAAGACTTTAAAGAAAGCTATCGCCGAATTGATGTTCTAATAATTGACGATATCCAGTTTTTAGCCGGGAAAGAAAAAACCCAAGAGGAATTTTTCCATACATTTAATTTTTTATACCAAAAAAACAAACAGGTAATTTTAAGCTCCGACCGCCCGCCCAAGGCAATTGCCACGCTTGAAGAACGCCTTAGGTCGCGCTTTGAAGGAGGAATGATAGCCGATATCTCCTACCCGGACATGGAAACCCGTTTGGCTATTTTAAAAAACAAGGCCGCCGAAAGAAAAATCGTCCTTCCCGAAGATGTTTTAAACCATATTGCCACCAATGTTCAAAAAAATATAAGAGAACTAGAAGGGGCGTTAAATCGTATCGTTGCTTCTATGAAATTATCTAATTCAGAGATAAACATAGAACAAACCATCAAGGCGCTAAGCGGCTTTATTGGTTCGCCCAATAAAATTACTAATTATAAAAACATTATTCAGGTTGTGGCTGAATTTTATGATGTCGCTACAACAGAACTTATAAACCGCTGCCGGAAAAAAGAAGTTGTCTACCCGCGCCAAATTGCTATGTTTTTAATACGGGAAGAACTAAAAAAATCTTTTCCTTTTATCGGCGAAAAACTAGGAGGAAGAGACCATACAACAGTCATGTATGCCTGTGAAAAACTAAATAAAGAGCTGGTGGGAAACGAATTACTACAGCAAGAAATCAGCTTAATTAAAGAAAAAATTTACAATAAATAACTCCTTGATAACCCTGTGGAAAACAAATTAACAACTTCTTAATTTCCAACCGGTTTTTTATTCTAAACAAAATATTATCTTTTTTATTCACAGTTTACATTGTTATTTTTTAGCACCCTTATTATAAAAACTACCTTTTCCACAGTATTTAAAAAATTAATTAATAATTTATTTCTTAAATAATATAAAATAATTAAAGAGTATGAAAATAATTTGCCTTCAGGAAAATTTAAAAAACAACCTAAACATAACCCAAAACATTATCGGCAGAAATTTAACGTTACCAATTTTAAACAATTTATTATTGGAGACAGAAGGAGGTAGGCTTAAAATTTCAGCCACCAACTTAGAAATAGGAATTAATACCTGGACGCCCGGAAAAATAGAAAAGAGCGGCTCAATAACCTGCCCGGCGAAAATTTTTTCCAGCTTTGTTAATAATTTACCCAATAAAAAGGTGGAGTTGGAGGTGAAAAATAATAATTTGTCAATTAAATGCGAAAATTACAAGGCAAGCCTGAAGTGTTTGCCGGCGGAAGATTTTCCAATTATCCCCAAGCTAAAAGAGCCGATTTTAGCGGAGATGAAAATAAATATTTTAAAGGAGGGCTTGTCTCAGGTGGCTGGCGCGGCAGCCGTTTCTGATCTAAGGCCGGAGATTTCTGGGGTTTTGTTTAAGTTTGAAAAAAATAGTTTGCGACTGGCGGCCACAGACAGCTTTCGGCTGGCCGAAAAACAAACCTTTGATTTAAGCCGGACGGGCGAAAGCGAAAAATCATTAATTCTTCCCCAGAGAACGGCTCAGGAATTAATTAGAATTTTAGGCGAGCAAGAGGGAGAAATAAAGATTATTTC
>JAHIST010000068.1 GCA_018818145.1 Patescibacteria group bacterium | reverse complement strand
CGCGTTTACTAAATACAATTTATAAGTATAATTAACCTATGGGAACATTATACATTGTGGCCACGCCCCTTGGCAACTTGAAAGATATTTCTTTGCGGGCGCTGGAGGTTTTGCAGGAGGCTGATTTGGTCGTTTGCGAAGATACGCGCCAGACCATAAAATTAATGAACCATTATTTGATAAAAAAACCGCTGGTCAGTTATTTTCAGCATAGTAAATTATCGCGGGTGGAGCAGATAGCAGGGGAGTTGGCGCAGGGCAAAAAAGTGGCGCTGGTGACTGATGCGGGCACCCCGGGGATTTCGGACCCGGGAGGGAAATTAATTGAACAATTATTAAAAAGATTCAGCCTCCTCCCCTCAGATGAGGGGAGGGTTGGGTGGGGAGTTGAAAATTTAAGCACCTCCCCCTCTCAATCTCCCCCTCAACTGAGGGGGAGAGGAAATGGGATAAAAATCACCCCGATCCCGGGCCCCAACGCCGCCATAGCCGCCTTGAGCGTATCCGGTTTTCCGGCTGATAAATTTATATTTATGGGTTTCCCGCCGCATAAAAAAGGGCGGAATAAATTTTTTGCCGAAGTCGCCGCGGCAAAATATACGGTTGTTTTTTACGAATCAACGCACCGGATAATAAAAACTCTTAATGAATTGTCGCTATCAACTAAAAACTATCAACTAAAAACTGAAATTGTCGTTTGCCGTGAGCTGACCAAAATGTTTGAATCAATATACCGGGGCAGCGCGGAGGAAATAATTAAAATTTTGGAAAGCGATAAGAATAATTTAAAAGGAGAGTTCGTTTTAGTAATTAATCATGGATAAAAAGTTTTACATTACTACTCCCATTTACTATGTCAACGATAAACCGCACATCGGCCATGCTTATACTACCGTGGCGGCGGATGTTTTGGCTAGATGGTATCGCCAAAAAGGGGAGCGGGTCTTTTTTCTGACCGGCACGGATGAGCACGGCGCCAAAGTGGCGCAGGCAGCGGCAAAAGCCGGGCAATCAGAGAAAGAATTTTGCGATGGCAAAGCAGAAGATTTCAAAAAGGCGTGGCAAGCGCTTAATATTGATTATGATAATTTTATCCGCACGACAGACCCGGAGCACGAAGTAGCAGCGAGTAAAGCTGCGCAGACTCTTTATGTTAAAGGTTTGGTCTACAAGGATGAATACGAAGGACTTTATTGTACGGGTTGCGAGCAGTATAAAATATCCGATGACCTAATTAATGGGAAATGTTCGGAACACCAGATTGAGCCGATTTTAATGAAAGAAGAAAGCTATTTTTTCAAGTTGTCGCAATTTCAGATTATTTTAAAAGAAAAAATTATTTCCGGCGAGTTGCAGATTGAGCCAGCCGAAAGGAAAAACGAAGTTTTAAGTTTTATTGATTCCGGTTTAAGGGATATTTCTATTTCTCGCAAAAATATAATTTGGGGCGTTCCTTTGTCGTTTGACAAAAACTATACTCTTTATGTTTGGATAGACGCTTTTTTAAATTATCTAACGGGTCTTGGCTGGGATGGAAAAAGTGAAAAGTTAAAAGTTAAAAGTGAAAAGTTAGAATTCTTCCCGCCGGATGTTCAGCTAATGTCCAAAGACATTTTGCGGGTGCACGCGACAATCTGGCCAGCCTTGCTTTTGGCGCTGGAATTGCCATTGCCCAAAAAGATATTTGTTCACGGCTATTTCACGACCAACGGTCAAAAGATGAGCAAATCTCTGGGCAACGTGATTTGGCCGGAGGATTTGACAGCCAAATTTGGCGCTGACGGGGCGCGCTATCTTTTGATGTCCTCGCTGACTTATGGCCAAGACGGCGATATTTCTTGGGAAAAATTGGTTGAAAAATACAATGCTGATTTGGCCAATGGCCTGGGTAATTTAGTCAGCCGGGTTTTTAATTTGATTGAGAATAATTTTGACGGCCAAATGCAGCCGGCTCGAAGCGCTGATTTAAATATAGAAAGCTATTTTAAAGAGTTAAAATTGTTTGAGGCGCTGCAGAAAATAAAAGAGAAAGTTGATTGGGCCAATAAATACATTGAAGAAAATAAATTATGGGAATTAGTGAAGACCGACAAACAAAAAGCCCAAGCGGTCTTGGGCGAATTGCTGGGCGTAATCATTAGAATAGGGGAGGGCTTGGTTCCTTTTATGCCTCAAACGGCTGAAAAAATATTAAAAGCCGTTGAAACGGGCGAAATTAAAAAAGGGGAGGCGCTGTTTCCACGAATTGTTTAATTTGTTCTTTCAATCTTTCGGTTTAGGGAGGTGATTATGAACGTAACAGCAGTATTGAAAATAGCTGGCTTGGGTTTGCGGCTGGCAGTATTTCTGATTATTTCACTTGGGCTTGTTTATATTATGATAAGCGTCTGTTTTTGGTGCAGAGCGAACGGTTTAGAAAAGGGCCTTGTGACTTTTTTCAGTATTGGATTGATTGCAGTGCTGTGGCTTGTACTTATCGTAGGGCCCAGACCGTAAAGTCTTTGCTTGGCGGGTCATCGGTTATGACCCGCCTTTTAATTTGGTAAAAAATTTGATATAATGAAAAAACTTATGGATTTTATAGCGCACGGGCTTTGGGGCGGCATAATTGCCAAAACTGCCAATAAACATCAAATAACAAAAAAACCGGCGCCAATCCACTGGTTTGTTTTTTGGAGTATCATTCCGGATATTTTTACTTTCACAATTTTGTTTGCGTGGTTTTTTGGCAGTATTCTGGCTGGCTACGGGTCGTTTGCCAATCTGTCGCACTACCAGATAACCGAACCAATGCCCCAAAACACGCATCTGATAATCAACCTGACCCACTGGCTTTATAATTTTTCGCACAGCTTGGTTGTTTTTCTGGCTGTCTTTGCCATTGTTTTTTTGAAAAAGAGAGGCGCGCCATGGGTAATGGCGGGCTGGCTGACACATATTTTAATTGACATCCCGACGCATTCTTACAAATTTTTTCCCACGCCCTTTTTGTGGCCGTTGTCGCAGTGGAAATTTGACGGCTGGGCCTGGAGCACGCCCGAATTTGTTATTTTTAACTATCTCCTCATTGCCGTCATTTACTTTTGGCTTTATCGGAGGTGGTTGCGCAAAAAAGACAAAGCAGTATAATAAAAGTATAAAAGATTATTAAATAAAAAAATATGGACGAACAAAATTTAAACCCGCTTCAGCCTCAGCCGGCACCGGGCTCTGCGCCGATTGTGCCTCAAAAGAGCAAGACCAGACGGATAATTTTAATTTGCGTTTTATTTATTTTATTGACAGGCGGCGCGGCCGCTTATTTTTATAATGGATTTTTTGGGCTGTTAAAACCATCAAGTCCTTCGCCGAGCGCTTCCCAATCTCCATCTCCGATTCCTTCATTTTCGGAATCGCCATCCTTGTTGCCGAGCCCGTCATTACTGCCCGGCCAAGTGTCTGTTCAGTGGTATGACGAGTTGATTCAGGATACAACAAAAAAGCCAAAAGAATTTGAAACCGCCGATTTTTATAAAGTTGGGAAAATTCTTAACGGCGCGCATGAAGGCCAAACTCTTTATTTAAAAGTCTTAGAGGGAATGGGCTACAGTTTTTATCGTGTTGTTTTTGAGGGCGCGCAGGAGCAGGAAATTTCTAATATTAAAGGAATTGACGATGCGCCCGAAAAGATAAACTTCCCCGATTCCGATCTCGTTCTGAAAAAAGGTGGCTCGCAGCAGTTTTTTAAAGATGAGCATATTTCAAAAAGACTCTTTACTGATTCGGTTTTAGGAGATGCCTATAAAAATGAAGCGGGATGCGTTGTTTTTCGCCTTCCGGACCAGACGGCTCTCGGCTATAGTTTTGACCTGCCATTCGTCGATTCGGCGGGGAAGCTTTTAATTACTTTTACTAATGGGCAGGCTAATAACGAAGAATATATATATAATATCCGTACTTGCAGTTCAGAATGCGCTCTTTTACAGGCTGTTCCGGCCGACCAGATCAATGAAAATAATTTAATTGTAGCCGGTAAGGCGCAGAATGGGGCTATATTGTATGAATTAAAGGATACCAACGACCCCGCGCTAAAGGCGCTCTATAACGACAAGAATACAATGGCGTATTATGGAACGAACAGCGATGGCGCCTATCAAGAGCAGCAAACGAGCAAATATACCTATGGGCAGTTCATAAATTATAAACCCTTGCTTTATTGGAAAGATGTTTTGGGAAGATGGATTCAATTTATGAATAAAAGATTTGATACAATGGCAGAAATGTGTAAACCGGTGATTTATCTTTATCCGCAGGAAAAAACAGAATTGAATTTAAGCGTTTCTCCCAATGGCGGGATATATCATTCCGAGCCCTATTACGGCGGGGGGTGGAATATTGAGGTTACTCCCGATGGGATAATTACGGATCTAAAAACCGGCAAACAATACGAAAGTCTGCTTTGGGAGGGTTACGGCTTGCATTATCCGGAAATTACTGCCGGCTGGGTTGTAAAACGGTTCGATATAGATGTTTTCCTTAGAGAAAAATTAGCGGTGCTCGGTTTAAATGAAAAAGAAACCGCCGACTTTAAAGCGTATTGGATTGAAAAATTATCAGAGAAGCCCTATTACGAAATAGCTTTTTTGGATAGGGTCCAGATTGACGCGCTAGCTCCTTTGGCTTTTTCCATCACACCCGATAGGGTTATCCGCGTAATTATGACGGCAAAAGGTTTGGATATGCCGATTCCGATTCCAGAACAAATTCTGCCCAAAACGCCGCAAAGGACCGGATTCACGGTTGTTGAGTGGGGCGGTGCGCTTCTTAAATAGATGCAGAAAAAATGGCTTATAATTTTAATTGCGGCCGGAGTTATGCTGGGCGGCTTGGCATTAATTTTTTACGGCCAAGATAAAAGTCAAAAAATTGAATTAAGCCCGAGCGCAGAAATTCACTCCGCTTATAGCCAAATAACCGAACTTTATGGAAATTTAGATGTTGAGCCGCAGGCGGGGCCGGCTCAAAAAATTGGCGGGATTTCATCCCACCATTTTTTTGTTTCAAACAAGATAGCTTCTTTTATTGCCGGATTAAAGAGCGCGGGTTTGGCAACCATCGTAATTTTAGGCCCGAATCATTTTGGAGCCGGCTCGCATGATATTTTGATTTCCAGATTCGCTTATAAAACTCCCTGGGGGACGTTGGAAAACGATAAGAATATCGGAGATCGGCTGATTAATTCCGGGCTTGCCTTTAACGAAGAGACGCCATTTGAAAGAGAACATTCAATTTCGGCTTTGGCAGGATTCATTAAATATTATATACCCGATGTGAAAATTGTGCCGGTGATTATTAAACTTGGCGTTAAAGCGCCAAAAGCTGATGAGTTAGCCCGCATTTTAAATGAAATTTTGCCGCAAAATAGTTTTGTTCTTGCCAGTGTTGATTTTTCCCATCATACTACCTTTTCCCAAGCCAACGAATGGGACAAAAAAACAGCCGAGGTTTTAAAAGATTTTAATTTTAATCAAATCTATAATTGTCAAATGGACAGCCATGCTTCTATTTATGCTTTGCTGAAATATCTGGAAATGCGCGGCGCAAAAGATATAAGTTATTTTAACTTAAATTCCGCCCAGCTGATGAATAATTTAGATTTTCAAGATGTAACCAGCTACTTTTTTGCTTATTTTGGAAAAAATAACTAAACTTTGAGTTTTTTGGTATAATTTAATTATGTTAATTGATGCCCATGCCCACGTCAATTTTGTCGCCTATAAAGATGACGGCGATGAAGTGACTAAGCGGGCGCTGAAAGAAAATATTTGGATGATTAATGTTGGTTCCGAACACGACACCAGCCAACGGGCTGTTGAGTATGCGAAAAAATACCCCGAGGGCGTTTACGCGGCAGTCGGTTTGCACCCGATTCATTTGAAAGAGCAGGAGATAAACGCGCAAATTGATGAATATGAAACTGTTGAATTTAAGACCAGCGCGGAAAGATTTGATTATGAATGCTACAAAGCATTGGTCCTTTCGGCAAGCTCAGGACAAGCTAACGAGAAAGTCGTGGCAATAGGGGAGATAGGTCTGGACTACTATCATATAACAGACAACAGTAAACAGATAACAAAAAACAAATTGTTGCAGCGCGAAACTCTGCTGGAACAAATGGCGCTAGCGCAGGAATTAGATAAGGCAGTAATTTTTCACTGCCGTGAAGCGCACAATGATTTACTGGCTACACTGAAACAATGGGACATGGTCGGTAACAAAAAACTGCGCGGCGTGATTCATTCTTTTTCCGGCCGCTGGTCGCAAGCCGAGTTCTATTTGGAAATGGGTTTTTATCTGGGTTTTAACGGCATAATCACTTTTGCGCGGGATTATGATAAAGTGATAAAGCAGATGCCAATAGAGCAATTGTTGCTTGAAACTGACTGCCCTTATTTGACGCCCGTCCCGTTTCGCGGTAAAAGGAACGAACCGGCGTATGTAAAATACGTGGCGGAGAAAGTGGCTGAACTGCGCGGCATATCATTTGAAAAGGTAGCGGAGATTACCACAAAAAATGCGAAAGCATTGTTTAAAATATAGATGTTCTCTTTTGTGCCGACCGCGCCTGCCAAAGCTCGATAATGATTAGCTGATATATAATTTAAAGCGAACTGGAGTTTGCGTAAAATTATAAGTCCGAGTAATCAAGCTTTGGTTATCGGCGGGCGGGCAAAAGAGAATATGCATCATCAACCGCAACACGCGATTTTTCAACGCTCGGCTCGCCAATATTTTCTGACAAATTTTTCGCCAAGCGCGATTACATCAAAAATCTAAAAATAACATGATTAGAGAGATTAAGACTTACCCGAATAAAATCTTGAAACAAAAAGCCAAGCGAGTTGGCCAGATTGACGCTGAAATAAAAAAACTGATTGATGATATGGCGGAGACGCTTTACGCCAAAGGCGGCGCGGGGCTGGCGGCTAACCAGGTGGGAGAACTGAAGCAGATTATAGTGGTTGATATTGGCGAGGGCTTGAAGATTTTGGTTAATCCCAAAATCATAGACAAAAAAGACAAGGCGATTATGATTGAGGGCTGCTTGAGCCTGCCCGGTTATGAAATTTTAGTTAAGCGGCCGGAGAAAATTGTGGTTGAGTATTTAGACAGGCAGGGCCGGGAGCAGAAACTAAAAGCCAGCGATTTGCTGGCGCGGGTGATTTGTCATGAAGTTGACCATCTGCAGGGTAAAACTCTTTTGGATAAATTGCCGATATTTAAGAGATGGACTATTAAAAGGAAATTAAAAAAGATTATAAAATAAAAACCATCCCACAGAATGAGAGGGGGTTTTTATGAGCTGGACACAAAAATAATAGGGCGCTTGAGGCGCCCTTTTTCTATTTTGACAACAGGAACGGAACCTGAATATAGGGAATAAAATCAGGATTTAATAAGTAAGAAGATTAACAATAAAGCAACGGCCAGCACCAGGAAAATATTTATCCAAAGGCCATTTCGCTTTTCCATGACGCCTCCTTAGGGATTGATTAAGCGCGAACGTTGGTTATCGCCGCGACATTCTCCTTTCTCTTTTTTCGCGGAAGAGGAAAACAAGCCAGAGGGCGATATAGGCCAGGCCAGCCACTGCTAATCCCCTTAAAAGAACCTCTTGATTTAAAAAACCTCCGATGCACTCTCTCAATTCATCCATTTTTTCCTCCTTTCGTAATAAAGGGTTAAGCTGAAAAGAACAAAGACTTTTAGCTTTTAACTTTGAACTTTAAACTTTTAACTATTTCTATATCCACCCTGCTAACATCACAATACCCAATACCACCAAAACCAATCCGGCAATTAAATGCAGCAGCCGGATTTTTTGTTTACGCCAGTCTTCGGCTCGCTCGGGCGGCAGACCCCAGTACATTGCCAGTACAATTGCCACCATTGGCGCGATAAAAATCAGATTATAAGCAATTAGATATAATATTGCTTTAAAAAGCGTGGTTTTAGCAGCCAGCAGTCCCAGAATAACAACGTATGGCCCGGAAGTGCAGGGGAGTAGAAATAAACTTACAACTAGTCCGACAATGAATCCGCCCCAGGGCGTGGTAACGCCCCGAATCAGCTCTTTCATCTTTGGCCGCCAGCTTTGCGGCACCTCCATAATAAAGCCACCGCCGCCGTACCAGAAGTAATCCTTAATATTAAGCAAACCGATAATAATTGCAAGGCTGGCCACTATTTTGTAAAAAATGCCCGAAAAAGAAAGGGTATAAGCCCGGATGAATTCCAGCAGTCCAAGGCCCATTAAAAAATAGGCGACAAACACTGCCACCACAAAACTCAAGCCAGTGCGCAGCGCTTTTTTGCGGTTATCGTCAAGAACCAGCATTGAGGCCATTAGCAATATTAAGATTGCCAGCTCGCAGGGGTTAATCGCGTCAAGCGCCGCGCCACAAACCACAGCCACGGGTGTCAGGTTGAGCGATTGCAAGCCGGTCTTACAGGCCGACTCGTCAGCTTGGGCAGGCAGAGCTATAACTAGAACAGCCAGTATAGAGATGATTAATAGAAAAATTTTGCGCATAAGTAATTAAATCTTAGCATAAAGCAGTATTGAAAAAAAGTCAAAGATGAGATAGAGTAAAAACATAATGGCAAAATACAACCATAAAAAAATAGAAGCTAAGTGGCAAAAGTACTGGGCGAAGCACCTGGAGCTTTTTGTGGCGAAAGATAAAAGCAAAGCAGAAAAGCAGTATGTTTTAGATATGTTTCCGTATCCTTCGGCTGACGGTTTGCACGCCGGCCATGTGGAAAGTTATACCGCCACCGATATTGTTTCCCGCTATTGGCGAATGAACGGCAAAAATGTTTTGCATCCGCAAGGCTGGGATGCTTTTGGTTTACCGGCCGAAAATTACGCCATTAAAACAAAAACCCATCCCGCTATTATGACCGAGCGGGCAATTAAAAATTTTAAGCGGCAAATGAATATGATGGGATTTTCTTATGACTGGTCGCGCGAAGTCAAGTCCTCTGATCCGGCATATTATAAATGGACGCAGTGGTTTTTTTTGCTGCTTTATAAAAACGGACTGGCCTATAAAGCCAAAGCAAAGGCTAACTGGTGCCCGAAATGCCAGACGGTTTTAGCTAACGAACAGGCCGAGGGGGGAGTGTGCGAGCGTTGCGGCTCGCCGGTCGTACAAAAAGATTTAGAACAGTGGTTTTTTAAAATTACTGATTTTATTGAGAATAAAGATAGAACGAGCGGTCTTATCTCTGGTCTTGATAAAATTGATTGGCCAGAATCAACCAAAGCCGCGCAGAAGAACTGGATAGGGAAAAGTGAGGGCGCGCAGTTTCGCATGCGCGTCATTGCGAGGAGTGAAGCGACGAAGCAATCCCGTGACAATGGTAATTCCGCGGGATCGCCACGCCCCGCCACGGCGGGGGCTCGCGATGACGATTATCTCGAAGTTTTTACTACGCGCTTAGACACGGTCTTTGGCATGACTTTTGCTCTAATTGCGCCCGAGCATAAATTAATTCAGGGATTAAAGCCGCAAATTACCAACTGGGGCGAGGTGGAAAAATATATTAGTGAGACCAAAAAGAAATCCGAGCTTCAGCGTATCGCCGAAGTCAAAGAAAAAACCGGAGTGGAATTGAAGGGCGTAAAAGTAATTAATCCTTTCACCAAACAGGCTATTCCTCTTTTTGCCAGCGATTTTGTGCTGGCGCACTATGGCACGGGAGCGGTGATGGCAGTACCAGGACATGACCAAAGAGATTTTGAATTTGCCAAGAAGTTTAAACTGCCGATTGTAGAAGTAATTAAACCTACCTCACCCCAACCCTCCCCTTATAAAGGGGAGGGTTGGGTGAATTTAGAGAAAGCATTTGTGGAGGATGGAGTTTTAATTAATTCTGAAAAATATAATGGCTTGACTTCCGAGCAGGCGCGAGAAAAAATGACGCAGTGGCTGGAAAAAGAGGGGATTGGTAAGCGGACAATAAACTATAAACTTCGCGACTGGCTCGTTTCTCGCCAGCGCTACTGGGGCGCGCCGATTCCGATTATTTATTGCGATAAATGCGGCGAGGTCCCGGTTCCGGAAAAAGATTTGCCGGTCCTTCTGCCAACAGATGTCGATTTTATGCCGCATGGCGAATCTCCATTGGCGCGGTCTAAAAAATTTCAGGACGTTAAATGTCCCAGATGCGGCGCGCCCGCCAGGCGAGAAGCCGATACTATGGATACTTTTGTCTGTTCTTCCTGGTATTATTTTCGCTATGCCGATCCCAAAAACAAAAAAGAATTTGCCTCAAAAAGAATGCTTAAAAAATGGTTGCCGGTTGATTTGTATGTGGGTGGCGCGGAGCATGTTGTTTTGCATCTTTTATACTCGCGCTTTTTTACCAAAGTTTTACATAAATTGGGCTATATTGATTTTGATGAGCCATTTTTAAAACTGCGCCATCAGGGCATAATTTTGGCTGAAGACGGGCGTAAAATGTCAAAGTCGCTGGGCAATGTTATCGCGCCAGACAGCGTGGTTGAGCAATACGGTGCTGATGCCCTGCGCATGTTTGAAATGTTTATGGGCCCGCTGGAGGATATGAAGCAATGGAATACTAAAGGGATTGTGGGAATTTCCAGATTTTTGGAAAAGGTATGGAAAATGAAATCAAAAATTCAGAATAAAGAATCAGGAATTAAGAATAAAGAGATAGAATCGCTTTTGCATAAAACCATCAAAAAAGTTTCAGAAGATGTTGAAATGTTAAAATTCAATACAGTTATTAGCGCGTTTATGATTTTATTAAATGCTATGGAAAAAGAAGAAAATATTTCCTTAATTCATTATTCTAAATTCTTGATTCTGTTAAGTTCATTCGCGCCGCATATTGCGGAAGAAATATGGAGCCAGCTTGGGCACCCTTCGACAAAGCTCAGGGTAAGTAAAAAATCTATCTTCACCGAAAAATGGCCGGAGTATGACAAAAATTTAATCAAGGAAGAAACAATAGAATTGGTTGTGCAAATCAATGGCAAAGTCCGCGCCAAGCTATCCGTGCCAGCGGACATTTTCGAACAGGAAGCAAAAAATCTGTCGCTGTCCGACAGCGGCATAAAAAAATGGCTGGCTGGCAAAGAGCCCAAGAAAGTGATTTTTGTGAAAGGAAGGTTGGTAAATATTGTGGTGTGATAATCTGGCGACCGTAGTACGTCGCCAGACGCTGCAAGAGCTCATGGGTTCAATCGGGGCATCGTATACCGGTAGTACGCATTCCTTGCCCCGTTAGATATTTTCGGGCCGTAGTGTAACGGTAGCACGAGTCCTTCGGGAGGATTTAGTCCGGGTTCAAATCCCGGCGGCCCGACACAGAAAAATCTAACGGGGTGAAGGAGGATGTAGACTGGGTTCAATTCCCAGTGCCCCGACATATGTATCAAGTTTATATTCTTCAAAGCCAGAAAGATAAACGCACTTATGTGGGTTTTTCGGAAGACGCAGAAGGGAGACTAAAAGAGCACAATATTGGAAAAGTAAAAGCCACAAAAAATCGTAGACCATTAGTAATTTTAATGATGGAAGAATGTAAAACATTAGCTGAAGCAAAGATTAGAGAGTTGTATTGGAAAAGTGGAGGCGGAAGACGCAAGATAAAAGATTATTTTATTAAGGGGTTCCCGCCCATTCAAAAATTTTGAATGGGCGAGGCTCGCTCCGCCTGCGGCGGAGCGGCAATTCCCCGCCTCAGAGAGGCGCCCGCTCCGACTTGCGTAGCGAGGCGAGAGGCTCGCTCATTTTTTAAAAAATGAGCGGCCAGTGCCCCGACAATTATGAAATTAATTTTTGAAAATCTAAAAGATTCCCCCTTGAATTTATTGCGCCGGGCGGGGTACGCTTTTTTGCGTAAGGACGAAAAAACCGGCGAGATGTCTTTTACGAAGCGGGCGGGTAACGCCGATTATCCGCGTTTTCATATTTATGTCAGGACGCTGGGCTACTCGGGCGCGGAAGTTAACTTGCATTTGGACCAGAAAAAAACCTCCTATGAGGGCAGTCGAGCCCATAGCGGAGAATATAACAGCGAGGAAAGCAAATGGCTGGAGCAGGAAGCGGAGATAATAAAAAAAGAATTTCAATCTGGCAATTGAACAATTAACAATTAATCAATTTTAAAAAAGGGCCCGTAGTATAGTGTCCCGACAATTTCAAAATCTTCGATTTTGTAAAATTGTCGAGGATCCACGATTTTGTATATGCCTTGCGAATACAAAATCGGGAGCAATACGCCGCATTCGTCCCGATTTTAAAATTTTAAAATATAAACATAAAACATTTCAAAATTTGATAAAATCGAGGATCCGCGATAACTTTGGTGGGCCCGTCGTAGAGTGGCAATATACTGCATTCGCATTGCAGGGACGCGAGTTCGATTCTCGCCGGGTCCACCAAAGTTATCGGGACATTGTCGAGACGCCAGTTCTCCCGATTTTTCTCCCGCCTAGCGGGATGAAAAATCGAGGATCCGTGACTCCTTATTAATTTTTATATTGAAAGTCGGGAGATTCTCCCAAAGTCCACAAGTCCAAAGGTGCGGGACTGAGGTCCGGGTTCGACTCCCGGTGTCTCCACATTTCGAAACTTTACAAAAACCCATTTATCTGGTAAATTCTGTTAAATATGAAAGCGATAATTTTAGCAGCCAATAAAAGCGAAGTGAAAATAGAGGGCGGCTCTTGTCTGCCCAAGGCCATGGTTTTTCGCGGCAATCAGCCTGTTCTGGAACATGTTTTAGACAGGTTGCCGCCAAAAGTCAAAGAAGTGGTTTTAATCGTCGGGCACCGCGGCGATCTTATCAGGCGGCATTTTGGCGATAATCATCAGGGCAGACAATTATATTATATCTGGCAGTTTCAGGCGGGCAGTGTGGAAGAGGAATTAAAAAGGGCAGTCAAGGTATTGCGGCATGACGAGCTTTTATTTTTTGACGGCGAAAATTTAGAGGGCATAGAAATTTCAGAAGAAATAGTGGCGCGATACTGATTTTCTTTTAATAAGATTTTTATGAAAAAACAAAAAAAAGACAAAATAGTGGTGGCTGTTAGCGGGGGATTTGACCCGATTCACATCGGGCACATTGATATGTTTTGGGAGGCCAAAAAATTAGGCGATGAATTGGTGGTAATCTTAAATAATGATAACTGGCTGAAAAAGAAGAAAGGGCATGTTTTTATGCCGCAAAAAGAACGCAAGGCGATTCTTGAAGCGTTAAAACCGGTGGATCGAGTAGTTCTGACGAGCCACAAACCAAACCCGACCGATATGAGCGTTTGCGCGGAACTTAAAAAAATAAGACCGGATATTTTTGCTCAAGGCGGCGATCGCAATATGAAAAATATCCCGTCCTGCGAAGTAGAGCTTCAAAAAACTACTGGTTTTAAAGTGATAGAAAATGTCGGCCGGAGCGGCAAAATTCAGTCCAGCTCTTGGCTGCTGGAGAAATATTTAAAGAAAGTGGCGGGTGAGAAGATTTAGCAGTTTAAACTTGACTTATTTATATTTATTTGTTAGAATAAGTTTGTTCTTTTTTCGTATATTAATTTTCAAAATACAGCCAAAAAGGGGGAAGCATGGGAAAAGACTGGAAAAAAAACCCGCATCCGTGCGAAGTTTGTCCGCAAAAAGCGCAAAAAGGCGATGGCGTATGCGAAGACTGCGATGTCTTTTTTCTCTTGGTGCCGATTGACCAAATTGATGCGATCAACGGAGTTGGTTTGCAACCGGTGGTGTAATTTATTTATATTATACAATTGGCGAAAACGAAGTATTTATTCTTCGCTGAAGAGGAGATGATGAAGCTTTCTCCTCCCGGGCAGATCCCCGGGGTTAAATGGGGGATGTAATTTCTGGCTGGAATCGCGGAAACATCGCGATTCCAGCCTCTATTTTTAATATTTGACATTTTTTTCGTCCGGTGGTATCTTTCAATTAGTTGTGGATAAGGCAGGTTTGGGTCCGTGGAAACGGACCTTATTTAATAACTACAGAAGATTGCTACAAATCACTACAAAATATGAATCAAAAGGTAGTCGAACCGGAGTTGAGCTATAAAATAGTAGGTATAGCTTTTAAAATATTTAAAGAACTGGGATTCGGTTATCAAGAAAAGTATTATCAGCGCGCATTTGAATTAGAGTTTAAAAAAGAAAAAATTAAATATCAGAAGGAAGGTTCAATAAAGTTAGAATACGCAAGCCAGAAGATAGGAAATTACCGATTAGATTTTATAGTTGAAAATAAAATTGTTGTGGAGATTAAGGCGGGTGAACACTTTTTTAGAAAAGATTTTAGCCAAATTAAAAATTATTTAAAGAGGGCGGGGCTAAAGTTAGGAATATTGATTTTATTTAGTCCCGGCGGAATAAAATTTGAAAGAATATTACCTACAAAAACATAGCTATAAAACACTACAAAATTTGTAGTAATTTGTAGAAGCTAAATTTGTAGATATTCGTAGTTATGGAGAGGCAGGCATTTTTATCAGCCATTGAGCAGATTTGTGAGGAAAAAGGCATCTCAAAAGAGAAGGTTCTAGAAACTATTGAGGTGGCGATCGCGGCTGCTTACAAAAAAGACTACGGACACAAGGGCCAGAATATTCGGGCTCGCTTTGATTTGGATTCCGGGCAGGTGAAAATTTTTCAGGTTAGGCAGGTGTTGGACGAGACAATGATTAAAACGCCCGAAGAAATAGAGGCCGAAAAAGAGATGGCGCCAGAGGAATGCGAAGCCAAAGAAGTCAAAGAAGGAGAATTGCCGGAAGGCGAAAGAAAAGTCAGATTTAATGAAGAAAAGCACATTATGATTGAAGAGGCAGTTAAAATAAATTCCGAAATTAAGCTCAACGAGGAGCTGTGGCAGGAATTGGAATCAAAAACCGATTTTGGCCGCATCGCGGCCCAGACAGCCAAACAGGTGATTATTCAGCGAATCCGCGAAGCGGAACGGGAAACCATTTACGACGAATTTAAGACCAAAGAGGGCGAGGTGGTTTCGGGTATTGTTCAGCGGGCGGAGCGCGGGATGGTTTTTGTTGACATCGGCAAGGCGGCGGGGGTTTTGTTTCCGGAAGAACAAATTCAGGGCGAGTATTATCGCATTGGCCAGCGCCTGCGCGTTTTGATTTTACAGGTACAAAAAGATGCGCGCGGCCCTAGCATAATTTTGTCGCGCGCTAGCGCCAAAATGATCAGCAAGCTTTTTGAGCTGGAAGTGCCCGAAGTCGCGGCCGGAGCAGTTGAAATAAAAGTTATTGCCCGGGAGGCGGGTTCTCGTTCAAAAATCGCCGTGGCTTCAGTTGAAGAAGGCGTGGACCCAATCGGCTCCTGCGTGGGCCAGAAAGGCACGCGCGTGCAGGCGGTGATTAACGAACTGGGCGGCGAAAAAATTGATATTATTGAGTGGTCGGCCGACCCGGAAAAATTTATCGCCAACGCTTTGGCGCCGGCCAAAGTTCTGGATGTGGAGATTAACGAGAGAGAAAGAATCGCCAGAGTTCAGGTGCCCGAAGAGCAGCTGTCTTTGGCCATAGGTAAAAAGGGGCAGAACGTAAGATTAGCCGCTAAATTAACTGAATGGAAGATTGATGTTGCCGGCGCCAAGGCCGCGGAAAAGAAAGAGGAAGAGGAAAAAGTCACGGAAAGCGAAACAGAAACTAAAGAAATAGAAAAAGAAACAAAGAAAGAAGAAAAAACCGAAGAAAAAGTAGTTGAGAACAAAGAAGAAAAAAGAGAGAAAAAAATTAGAAAGTCTAAAAAGAAAAAATAGCTACAAACCCGAGCTACAAATCACCTACAAAAATTTTGTAGCAAATTTGTAGTTAATAGTTTGTAGCATTTTGTAGCATGTTTATTCAAATTTTCGCTATTCTGGCGAGTTTAACCGCCATCGCGTTTGCCATTCTTTTGATTTTAAGAGTTATGCGCTATCCTGCCGGCGAAGGGAAAATGCTGGAAATTGCGCAGGCAATCAAAGAGGGGGCTAAAGCGTATTTAAACCGGCAGTACCGGACAGTGGCAGTTGTCGCCATTGTTATTTCGGCGGTGCTCTATTTTGCTTTTCCGGCCAATCGCTGGTCAATGATTATCGGATTTTTAATCGGCGCGGTTGCCTCGGCTTTGGCTGGCTACATCGGCATGAACGTGGCGGTGCGGGTTAATGTCAGGACAGCGCAGGCCGCCAAATCCGGCCTGGCCAAAGCTTTGGCCGCGGCATTTGAAGGCGGTTCGGTCACCGGCCTGCTGGTTGTGGGTTTAGGGTTGCTGGTAGTCTCGGGATTCTATTTAATCGTGGGCGATCTTAAACCATTGGTTGCTTTGGGTTTTGGCGGCAGTTTAATTTCTGTCTTCGCGCGGCTGGGCGGCGGAATTTTTACCAAAGGCGCGGATGTGGGCGCGGACCTGGTCGGCAAAATTGAGGCGGGTATTCCGGAAGATGATCCGCGAAATCCGGCGGTAATCGCCGACTTGGACGGAGACCAGGTGGGGGATAATGCCGGCATGGCGGCTGATTTGTTTGAGACCTATGTGGTGACGGCCGTGGCGGCGATGATTTTGGGCTCGTTGGTTTTCCCGGGTTTTAAAAACGCGATTTTGCTGCCTTTGGCCTTAGGCGCGGTTTCTATCGTTGCTTCAATTTTGGGAACTTTTTTTGTACGTTTGGGCAAGAAACAAAACCCTGAAACGAAACAATCGGTTTCTAACGGGGCAGGTATCATGGCCGCGCTTTACAAAGGCTTGGTCGCGGCCGCGGCGCTGGCAGTTTTAGGTTTTTATCCGGTTATAAAATATCTGGCGCGAAGCGCCGCTAATTTTGATTTTCAAACCGCTGCGCTCTATGGCGCAACAATAGTCGGAATTATTGTGACAGCCGGCATGGTGATAATAACTGAATATTATACTTCCAAAAGATTCAAACCGGTGCGCTCCATTGCTCGCGCTTCCATCACGGGACACGGCACCAATATAATTACCGGCTTGGCAGTTTCCATGCAGTCAACCGCTCTGCCCGTAATTTTAATTTCCGCCGGCATCTTTGCTTCTTATTATTTGGCGGGCATTTACGGCGTGGCCTTGGCGGCGATGAGCATGCTTTCTATGGCCGGGATTGTGGTGGCGATTGACGCTTTCGGGCCCATTTGCGATAACGCCGGCGGCATTGCCGAAATGTCAAATTTGCCCCAAGAGGTCAGAAAAGTTACCGACGCTCTGGACGCGGTTGGCAACACGACCAAGGCCGTGACCAAGGGTTACGCGATTGCCTCGGCCGGTTTGGCGGCATTGGTGCTTTTTTCTGTCTATACCCAAGAATTCGCCAATTTTGGCAAAGCGCTTGTTTTTGAATTAAGCGATCCCAATGTTTTAATCGGTTTGTTCTTGGGCGGTTTGCTGCCGTATTTTTTCGGTTCCTTGGCCATGCAGGCAGTGGGCAAAGCCGCGGCGGCGGTTGTGACCGAAGTGCGGCGGCAATTTAAAGAAATCAAGGGTATTATGGACGGAACGGGCAAACCTCAATACGGTCTTTGTGTTGATATAGTGACTAAAGCGGCAATTCGCCAGATGATTTTGCCGGCGCTAATTCCGGTGCTGGCGCCGCTCATTGTCGGGTTTTTGTTGGGTCCGGAAGCGCTGGGCGGCTTGTTGGTCGGGTCAATAGTTACGGGTTTGTTTGTGGCGATTTCCATGACTTCGGGCGGGGGCGCTTGGGACAATGCCAAAAAATATATTGAGGAAGGAAATTATGGCGGCAAAGGATCGCCGGCGCACCAAGCGGCGGTCACGGGCGACACGGTGGGGGATCCGTACAAAGACACGGCTGGGCCGGCCATCAATCCTATGATTAAAATACTAAACATTGTTGCCTTGCTAATGGTAAGTTTCTTGATATAATCCGACTTGCCCCGTAGAATCCCGAAGGGATTTGTACGGGGTGATCAAGATATTAAATATAGTTGCATTATTGATGGTAAGCTTTCTTATTTAATCTGTCATTCCGGACTTGATCCGGAATCCAGAAGTATTTTTTTAAAACATTTGCCGCTTTTTTGCCGCCAAAAAAGCGGCGCCGCGCCTGCCAAAGCTCGATAATGATTAGCTGATATATAATAAAAGTAATTTCCCCGCGCCTCCGCGCGCGGGGTCATTCTGAGGCGAGCGTAGCGAGCCGAAGAATCTAAATGATTAGATTCTTCGCTACGGTTAGCTTCGCTAACCCCCGTTCAGAATGACAAT
>JAHIST010000067.1 GCA_018818145.1 Patescibacteria group bacterium | reverse complement strand
TTAAAATAAATCCGAATCAGCCAAGCATTCTGCTTAAACACGCGCCCACCAACATACCGGCCGCCAAAGAAGCGGGGATTTCGCTTCAGCTTTCCGGCCACGCCCATGCGGGCCAAATTTTTCCGGTCGGCCTTATCTCGCATTTGGTTTATAAAGGCTATGAATACGGGCTCAAGCAGGAAGAAAATTTCTTTATTTATACTTCCAGCGGAGCCGGCACCTGGGGTCCGCCAATGAGAGTCGGCGCGGCGCCGGAAATTGTTTTGATAAAATTTGAAAATTAACGCCATTTAACGCCATGGAGAAAAAGACCCTAAACATTCTGACAACCACTTTTAAAAAAGCCGAGGCTTCTTTAGCTCGTTCTTGGAATCCGGGCTCGGTGTTTGCCGCAATTATCTTTTTGCTGGCGAGCCTTGTTTTAAATTATTTCGCCGGCAGTTATGCCACCAAAAATGCGAGCAACCCCGTCAATGACCTGATTTTGGACAATTTGCCGATAGTGGATGTCAGTATTGCATTCGTTTACGGCTTTAGCGCTTTTTGCATTTTTGCCCTGGCGCTGGCCGCCAGAAATTTGCAGAAACTGCCTTTTGCGTTCAAAACAATCGCGCTTTTCGTTATTATCCGTTCAATTTTTATTTCTCTAACCCATGTGGCACCCATACCCGACGCCGAAATAAATTATACTTATTTTCTATTCAATAAAATCGTCTTTAACGGCGACCTTTTCTTCTCCGCCCATGTTGGTTTGCCTTTTTTGGCAGCTCTGCTTTATTGGAATAACAAAAAACTGCGCATTTTTTTCCTTGCCTCTTCATTTTTTTTCGGTTTTATAGTCCTGTTGGGACACCTGCATTATTCAATTGATGTGTTCGCGGCCTTTTTCATCACCTACGGGATTTTCCGCCTGGCGCAATACTTTTTTAAAAAAGATTATAAATCGTTTGTCGGCTCGGCAAAGATATAAGATGGATGACTAAAAAAATTCTATTTTTTTTGTTCCTTACCGCCGTTATCGCAATTTGGCTGTTTTTTTATAACTATAAAAAAGAGTCTGAAAATCCTACCCAGAATCAGGTTTGTTTTAAAAACAATTGTTTTTCGGTTGAGCTGGCGAAGACCCAAGCCCAGCGCGCCAAAGGTTTAATGTTTCAAACTTCTTTGCCGCCGGAGCAGGGCATGCTTTTTGTTTTTGAAACAGAAGGCGAATATCCTTTTTGGATGAAAAATACTCAAATTGCGCTGGATATTATCTGGCTTGACCGCGATCGCCGAGTTGTTTTTATCAGCGCTATTACTTTGCCCTGCAAAGAAGACCCCTGCCCCGTCATTAAACCCGACAAATTGTCCAGCTATGTTTTGGAAATAAACGCCGGAATAGCCGAAGAAACAGGGCTAAAAATCGGCGACCAGATGGTTTTTAAATTAGCGGATTGACCCAGCTCTCCAGTCCCGTCTAACGAGATGATGCGGAGTTGCTTTAAAAGCTTGATTTGCGCGATTTTTATAGTATATAGTATAATTAATATTGTTTAAGTAATATTATTAAAAAATAAACACATGGACAGCGAACCAAAAAAACTTTATCGTTCCTGCAAAAACCGCATTTTAGCCGGTGTTTGCGGCGGACTGGGCGAATATTTTGATATTGATCCGATAATAATGAGAATTGCTTTTGTTTTGTTGAGCTTGGGGCACGGCTTGGGCCTTTTGATTTACATAATTTTAGCCGTAATAATTCCCAAAGACCCCAGTTGCGCTGACCGGGACGGAAAAGCCGGCGCGAACGCTCAAAAAATCAAAGAAGCGGCCAAAGATTTGGGCGAGCAGGCAAGAACGGTCGTAGAGGATTTTAAAAAAGATAAAAACTGGCTGGCTGACGGAAAAAATCTGCTTGGCATACTCCTGATAATTGTCGGATTTTTTGTTCTTGTCAACCAGTTATTTCCTTTGGCCTGGATGCGCTGGAACCTGCTGTGGCCGGCGGCCTTAATTTTAGCCGGCGCTTATTTAATTTTTAAAAACAAAAAACATGGAAACAAATAATCAACCGCTGCCACCCGAACCGTCTCCTTCCGGTGCGCCGGAAAATAAAAATCAGCCGGAACCGCCTTATTCGGGATATCAGTATGAATTTGAAAAAAGCGAAGTCCATCGCCGCCACGCTCGCCCTCGCTACCGTTTTAATTTTCCCATCGGCCGAATATTATTGGGTCTGTTTTTAATCGGCGTCGGCTTTCTCTATTTGGCAAAAACTTACAATTGGATAGATTTTAATTTTAACATTAATATTCTGCAATTGTGGCCGCTGGCAGTTATTTTGATCGGTATTTCGCTGCTTTCGGGGCGCGGCTTGTTCTCGGGGATTTTTACCGTAATTTTGGTTTTAGTAGTTGTTGCGGCAGTTATTTTTTTGATATTCGGCAATACCCTTCAGAATACACCCGAGGAATTCCAATACATAGAACCCATTTCCATAAATAAAAATCCCGACGCAAATCTGGTGATTTTAGACATAAACAGCGGGGCGGGAACATTAACGCTTGAGGGCTTCTCTGATATTTTTTCCAAAATACTGGTTTCCGGCTCTTTTGAATCTGATTTTTCAAAATTAAACATTCTTTCATCGCTTGAAAACAATGTCCAAAAAGTAGAAATTTCCCAAAAAATAGCCCAGAATGTATCCCTTATCAGCCGCGGCAGCAATTTAAACCTGCTGGCTAACCGCGACATCCTGCTGGCTAAATTAACGTTAAACAGCGGCGCTTCGGACATAGTTGCCGACCTGACGGATATTTTGATTGACGAAACAATCATAAAAACCGGCGCGTCAAGCGTTAAGGTGCTGGTGGGCGAGCGGCTAAAACAAAGCAAGCTTAGCATTTCTTCCGGCGCGAGCTCCGTCCAGATAATTTTGCCCCGCTCGGTTGGCGCAAAAGTAAAAATAAACTCCGGAATTTCAACAAAAATAATGGTTGATTTTATTCAGACAGGGCAGGGCAATTATTTGTCAATAAACTACGACGAAGCCCAAAGCCATATTGACATTGAACTTAACCTGGGAGTTTCAAGCCTTAATATCGGCTGGAAATAATTCCCCATAGAACTCTAAATTTAAATTTATGACAAAACGACGCAAATATATTATTTTAGTCTCTGCCGTTATTGTGGCGGGGGGAGGCATCCTCTTTTATTTTATGAATGCCGGAAAAAAACCTGCCTACGATATTACTGCGGTTTCCCGCGGCCAGATCATTCAGGGAGTAAGCGTAACGGGCAGCGTCAAGCCGGCCGACAGCGTTGATTTAGCTTTTGAAAAAGGCGGCCGAATTACAAAAATATTTGTTAAAGTGGGCGACAGAGTTTCCGTGAACCAGATTCTGGCGATCTTAGACAACGCGGACCTGACCGCCCAGCTGGCGCAAGCCCAGGCCTCTTTAGCCGTCCAACAGGCAAAACTGGAAGAATTGAGGCGCGGCACAAGACAGGAAGAATTGCAGATTGCCCAAACTACAGTCACCAACGCGCAAAAAACTTTAGCTGACGCGCAAACAAGCCTGGAAAGCGTAAAAAATGAAGCTTCGGCCAGCTTACAGCAAGTTTATGAAGGCTCTCTTTCGGCAGCTATTAACTCCGTGGCCGTTGGCGCCAACAGCATTTATGTTTTAACCGACATTCAATTCGCTCATTTTATGGATTATACCCAAATAGGATCTGATATCGCTGAAGGAAAAGAGAAAGCTGTTTTGGCGCTGCTGGGCGGCGCTGACGCGGGCCGCTGGTCTAATGCCGCCATCAGCCAGCTTAGTGGCGGAGCAAAAAAATCTGTCCAGGACGCGCAAAACAATCCGACTTACGCCAATATTGACAAAGCGCTAAGCGACGTTGAAGGCGCGCTGGAAAAAATTAAAGCAGCGCTTGACACCGTATCGGTCGCCACAACTTTAACCTCAACCGAACGGACAAATCTTAACACGGAAAAAACCAACATTAACGCCGAAATAATAACCGTAAACGGCAAACAGCAAACAATTGAGGTACAAAAATTCATTAATTCTTCGGGCATAGCCACTTCTGAAGCCAGCCTGACCACCGCTAAAAATACTCTGGCCGCGGCGCAGGCCCAGTTAAATCTTAAATTAGCCGGAACGGCGCCCGAAGAAATAAAGGCGCAGGAAGCGCAGGTTTTATCGGCTCAAGCAAACGTTGCCAGCGCGCAGGCTCAGCTGGCCAAAACAATTCTCCGCTCGCCGCTGAATGGCATAGTGACAAAACAGGAAGCAAAAACAGGCGAGATTATTGCGGCTAATGTTGTCCGAGTTTCTCTTTTGAGCATCGCTAAATTTGAGATTGAAGCCAATGTTTCAGAAAATGAAATTGCAAAAATTAATTTGGGCGACCCGGTTGAGATGACGCTGGACGCGCTGGGGCCGGCGGAAAAATTTACCGGCAGAATAATAAAAATTAATCCGGCCGAAACAATTGTTTCGGGCGTAATTTACTACAAAGTAACCTCTGTTTTTGACGCGGAAAACGAAAGAATAAAATCGGGCATGACCGTTAATCTTGACATCCAGACCGACAAAAAAGAAAGTGTTTTATTCTTGCCCTACTACACAATCAAAGAAAAAAATGGCGAAAAGTATGTTGATATTTTGGACAACGGACAGATAAAAGAACAAACTATAAAAACTGGACTGGAAGGAGATACAATGGTTGAAATAACCGAGGGGCTGGCGGAAGGAAAAAAAGTCGTTGTCACAAAATAAATGCTTATAAAACTAGAAAACATTACCAAAGACTACGCTGACGAGGGATTGATAACCTCGGCTTTGCGCGGAGTCGCTCTTGAAGTCAAGGAAGGGGAGTTTGTGGCGATTATGGGAGCTTCGGGGTCTGGCAAGTCAACCTTGATGCACATTATCGGGTTTTTAGACAAGGCGACTTCCGGCAAATATTCTTTTGACGGCGAAGACGCCGAGCAATTCATTGACAGCAAACTGGCGGAAATAAGAAACCGAAAAATCGGTTTTGTCTTTCAGGCATACAATCTTCTGGCACGAACTTCTGTTTTGGACAATGTTTTGCTGCCGACTATTTACGGACCTCGTTTGGACAAAAAAACATTTGAAAAAAACGCACGGCAGATTTTAGAAAAATTAAATTTGTCTCATCGCGCCAACCACCAGCCAAACCAGCTTTCCGGCGGCGAACAGCAAAGAGTGGCTATTGCCAGAGCGCTGATAAACGAGCCGCGCTTAATTTTAGCTGACGAGCCGACCGGAAACCTAGACAGCAAATCGGGACAGGAAGTGATGGAAATTCTCCAGGATTTAAACGAAGAGGGCCACACCATCGTCATGGTGACTCACGAAAAATATGTTGCCGAATGCGCCCGGCGCATTTTAACGCTGAAAGACGGACAAATTGTTTCCGACGACCAAGTGGCCGCCCGACACATCGCCAAAGACGGATTGATAAAATAGAAATTCTATCCCCGCGCCAAATGCCAGCCGGGGATAAATTTATTTAAAAACCCGCTATTTAGCGGACTCTCTTTTCCCATGCGGCTATCTAACACCCTAAAATACATCTGGGGGAATCTGGTTTTGAACAAAAGCCGTTCTTTTTTGACTATGTTGGGAATTATTATCGGAGTGGCGGCGGTTATTTCCATTATGTCGGTTGGCGCCAGCGCCCAAGACCTGCTGCTGGCGCAGGTAAAAGCGATGGGAACAAATTTGATCGGCATTTTGCCCGGCGCGTCCGACGACCAAGGGCCGCCTTCCTCCGCTTTTGGCATTGAAATAACCACTCTTAAATACGAAGACGCTTTAGACATAAAAAAACTGCCGCATGTTTTGGCTGTCTGCTCTTACATTACCGGCCGCGGCACTGTCAGCTATCAAAAGGAAGCCTACGAATTCAATTATGTCGGCCTGACGCCCGATTACCCCGTAGTTGAAGACACCGCGTTTGCAGCCGGCCGTTTTATCAAGCAAGAAGATCTGGACAATTTGGCCCGGGTGGCGGTTTTGGGCAGCCAGGCGGCAAAAAAACTTTTTGGCCAGGAAAACCCATTAGAAAAGCAAATCAAAGTCAACCAAATCGTTTTTAAGGTCGTGGGAGTGATGAAAGAGCGGGGCGCCTCCGGACTGCAAAACCAGGACGAGCAAATTTATATTCCTCTGAAAACGGCGCAAAAAATAATGCTGGGCATTGACTATGTGGCTTATATCAGAGCCAAAATTGACCGGGAAGAAAATATTGCTCCGGCGACAGAACAGATAAAACAAGTTCTGCGCTTCCGCCATCGCATCAAAGATCCTGCAAAAGATGATTTTTCGGTTCGCAGCACAGCACAGGCCCTTGATATTTTAGGAACAGTCACGCAAGCTCTCAAATCGTTCTTGGTGGCGGTGGCCGCCATTTCTTTGATTGTCGGCGGAATTGGAATTATGAATATCATGTTTGTCACGGTCAATGAAAGGACCAAAGAAATAGGGTTGCGCAAAGCTGTGGGCGCCAAGCGCAAAGATATTTTACTTCAGTTTCTGCTTGAAAGCGCTGCCATGACGTTACTGGGCGGTCTGGTTGGCATAATTTTGGGAATATTAATTTCTGCGGCCATAGCCCTGGGCGTTAATTATTTCGGCTATGACTGGAAATTTATTATTACCCCCCTGGCTGTTTTTTTGTCAACTTTAATGGCAGTGAGCGTTGGCTTGGTTTTTGGACTTTGGCCCGCTAATCGCGCCTCGCTCTTGAGCCCGATGGACGCCCTAAGACGCCAATAATTATTAAGTCGAATTTTCACTACCCGGTATGGATTTTTTAACCATTGCCAGACAATCAATTATTGCTCTGAAAGCAAATAAATTGCGCGCTTTTTTTTCTATTCTGGGAATTGTCATCGGCGTGGCGGCGGTGGTGATTATCCTTTCAATGGGGCAAGGCCTAAAAGGTCTGGTCACTAATCAAATTGAGGCCTTCGGCCCCAATATTTTGGATATTGCCGTAAAAATTCCCGGCGCCGACCAAACTCAATCAATTGTTTCAATGGTTGAGGGAATAAAAATTACCACTCTCAAAACAAAAGACGTAAAAGATTTAAAAAACAAGCAATTATTTCCCTATATAGAAGCGGTTAACGGCCAGGCCATTGGCCAGGAGTGGGTGGTTTTTGGCAATAAAGAAAGGCGGGTGTTGGTTTACGGCTGCAGCCCCGATTATCCGCAAATTATGAAAATCGCCAAAATAAGCACGGGAAGATTTTTTACCGACACTGAAAATGAAAGCCTGGCTCGCGTGACGGTTTTGGGCAGTACTTTGGCAGAAAAGCTTTTTGGCGGAACTAATCCTTTGGGGCAAAATATAAAAATGAAAGGGCAAAATTTCAAAGTAGTCGGCATTTTTAAACCGCAGGGCGGAATGAATTTTGGCATTGATATGAATGATTTCATCTATGTACCAGTGGAAACAACGCTCAAAGAAATTTTAGGCATTGATTATCTGACCGAAATCCACCTAAACGTCAAAGACCCTAGTTACATCAACCGGGCGATAACCGATGTCAGCCGCCTGCTGCGGCGCAACCACAATATTTCCAGCCCTGATAAAGACGACTTCCAAATTTTTACCATGGCGGAAATTTTAAGCCGCGTTGAACAGATCAGCATAATTTTAAATTTGCTTCTGGGATTTCTGGCCGCCATCTCGCTGTTGGTGGGAGGAATTGGCATCATGAACATAATGCTTGTTTCGGTGAGCGAACGGACGCGCGAAATCGGTTTGCGCAAATCGCTGGGCGCCACCAGCAAAAATATTCTCTGGCAATTTTTAATAGAAAGCCTGATTATCACGGGACTGGGCGGCATTTCGGGAATAGTGTGGGGGATAATTGTTTCTTTGCTGGTCGGCTTGGTCATCCGGACCCAGGGATTGCCCGACTGGCCTCTGGCGATTTCCTGGCTCGCCATTTTTATCGCTTTTGCCCTCTCTACCATTATCGGCCTCACCTTTGGCGTTTATCCCGCCAAAAAAGCGTCCCAAAAAAGCCCGATAGAGGCGATGAGGTATGAATAGCCAGATTGCCCAAAGGAAAAAAGAGAGGTAGAATGAGGATACAAAGCATAATTATTAATATAAAACTATGTCACAAATATACATTGTTTTAGTGTTTTTGTTCTTTGTTCTGCTGATTTCAATCAAGCAGATAAACCAGTACCAAAGAGGCGTCAAATTTACGTTGGGCAAATACACCGGCATCATGGAGCCGGGCTGGAGAATCGTGGTGCCGATTTTTCAGAGCTATCAGAAAATTGACATGCGAACCAAGGCGGTTGACGTGCCGGATCAGGAAGCGATCACTAAAGACAATATCTCGGTGCGGGTCAACGCCGTTATCTATTACAAAGTCAGATTCGCCGAAAAAGCGGTAATTGAAGTTGAGGATTTCCGCTACGCGGTTTCCCAGCTGGCGCAGACGACCATGAGAAACATGGTCGGCGAAGTCAATTTGGACGAGCTTTTGTCAAGCCGCGAGCAAATTGCCGAGCGAATCCGTCTGATCGTTGACAAGGCATCGGACGCCTGGGGAATCGAAGTGCAGTCGGTCGAGCTTAAAGACGTCACTTTGCCCGAAGAGATGAAAAGAGTAATCGGCAAGCAAGCCGAAGCCGAACGGGAAAAGAGGTCGGTTATTATCAAAGCGGAAGGCGAAGTGATTGCGGCCAAAAATTTAGCTATAGCAGCGGCCACACTTTCGGCTTCCCCCGGCGCTTTGCATCTGCGCACGTTGAACACCATTAATGATGTCAGCTCTGATCAGTCAAATACAATAGTTTTTGCCGTTCCGCTGGAAGTTTTAAAGGCTTTTGAGAAAAAATAATAGTCGAGCTGACGGAAAAAGAAATAAATGTATTCTCTAATTCGCCCCAGCAGTACAGCGAAGCTGACTACGGGGCAGGCGCGAATAGTTCTATAGCTTTTGGGATATGAAAAAACAGATTATTTTGCAGGATAAGCCAATTGATTATATTCTTTGCAAAAGCAAAAGGGCGCGGCGGATGCGGCTGGCGGTGTATTGCGACGGGTCGGTTATTGTCACTCTGCCGCATAATTTTCAGGAAACAACGGCCCAAAGATTTATTCAGGAAAAAACCAAGTGGCTATTATCAAAAATTAATTTTTTCAGGCAATTCAAAAACGCGCCCATTGCGCGCCTCGGCCGCAGAGATTATTTAAAGCATAAAGACCGGGCATTATTTTTGGCAAAAGAAAAAGTGGCTTATTTTAACCAGTTTTACGGATTTAAATTCAAGAAAATAAATATCAAAAATCAAAAAACCCGCTGGGGAAGCTGTTCCAGGAGCGGCAATCTGAATTTTAATTTCAAGATGCTGTTTCTTCCAGAAAAACTTCAAGATTATATAACTGTGCACGAACTTTGCCATCTTAAAGAGCTTAACCATTCCGGGAACTTCTGGAGCCTGGTGGCCAAAACCCTTCCGCAATGGCCAAAGATTAAAAAAGAGCTAAAAAACAGCGCTTTGAATTTATAAGGCCCCAAACAGCCAAACGGCTCAACCACGCGCGCCGTTGAGCCGTTAAAAAGAGCCCTCGGAATTCCGTAGCTTTACGCGAATGGGCGAAGGAAAAAGGAGGAGTAAAATAAAGAAAAAAGAAAGAAAAGTATTCTCTAATTCGCGCGAATAGTACCATACAAAATAAATTACGAAATTCGGCGGCAAGATTTAAAAAATAAATAAATATGGGTTTAGACAAAAACGAGAATGAAATTTTAGCAAAGAGGGCGATCTTTCGGGCTAATTCCGGCCTCCATTTTTTGGATCAATGTCTCACATATATCCATAAGGGTGGCACTGATGCTGCTTTCTCTCGATCGTTATATATTCTATTTTC
>JAHIST010000066.1 GCA_018818145.1 Patescibacteria group bacterium | reverse complement strand
TCTGAGGCGAGCGTAGCGAGCCGAAGAATCTAAATGATTAGATTCTTCGCTACGGTTAGCTTCGCTAACCCCCGTTCAGAATGACAATCGAAGGAGTCGGTTTGGGAAATCCCCGCCGCTCCGTCGGCGGGGTAGTTTAATTAGATTAATCATTATGCAAATTAATCCTAAAATATTCAAAGCCTATGATATCCGCGGCGTTTATCCGGAAGAGATAAACGAAGAAGCGGTTTACCAAATCGGACAGGCGTTTATAGAATTTTTAAACAGCCAAGGCGAGGCGGGCAATCGTCAATTTGTTGTTGCCCGAGACGCCAGGTTTTCTTCCGATAATTTAGCCGAAGTGCTAATTCAGAGCCTAATCAGTAGTTCTTGCGATGTTATTGATATCGGTCGCGCCAGTACGCCGCTTTTTTATTGGGCGATTATAAAAGAAAAAGCGGCGGGCGGCATTATTATAACCGCTTCGCACAACCCGGCGCAATTCAATGGGCTAAAATTTTGCAAGCAGGGCGCCGAAACAATTGATTATGAAACCGGCTTATTTAAAATAAGAGAAATTGCCTTGCGCAATCAATTTTTTACTGTTTCTCCGTCAACGGGAAAGGCTATCCAGAAAAATTTGCTTTCTGAATACGTTGGTTTTTTGAAAGAAAAAAGCGATTTGGGCGCGATTAAACCTTTAAAAATAATTATTGACTGCGGCAACGGCATAATGGGGCCGGAAATAATCGAGTTGTTTAAAGAATTGCCCTGCCAGACCGAAATTTTGTTTGGCGAGCCGGATGGTGATTTCCCCAATCACGAAGCCAATCCGCTGAAAGAAGAAAATTTAATTGCGCTGCGCGAACGAATTTTAGCCGGCGCGGCGGATTTGGGAATCGCTTTTGACGGAGACGGCGATAGGATTGGTTTTCTGGATGAAAAAGGGGAAGTGGTCAGAGGGGATTTTATTACGGTTTTGATTGCGGCAGAACTGTTAAAGCAAAATCCGGGCGAAAAGATTTTTTATGAAATCCGTTCCAGCCGCGTTGTGCCGGAAGTTGTCCGGGAAAATGGCGGCCAGCCGATTTTGGGGCGGGCCGGGCATTCCTTGATAAAAAATCAAATGCGGCGGGAGAATATTCTTTTTGGCGGAGAGCTTTCCGGACATTATTTTTTCAGAGATATGGGATTTACAGACAACGCGCTTGCGGCGATGCTGGAAATTTTGAAAATTTTAAGCCGGGAGCAGAAAGCGTTTTCCCAAGTCGCGCAGCCCCTTAAAAGATATTATCTTTCCGGAGAAATTAATTTTACGGTCAGTGATCCCGACAAAAAAATAGAAGACATTGAAAGTCGTTATAGCGGCGCTGAAATCAAAAAAATAGATGGTATTACCGTGGAGTATCCCGACTGGTGGTTTAATTTGCGCAAGTCCAACACCGAGCCGTTGGTTCGCCTGAACATTGAAGCCAATTCGCCGGAACTGTTAAAAAAGAAGAAAAAAGAACTGTTTAATCTGTTGGAGAAGAAATAGGCTCTGGCGTACAGATTTGCGCCGTGGCGCAAATCTGTACGCCGACAACACTTAAAAGCGATAAAAAAAATAGCGCCCGAGCAGAAAAATTTTTTGCTCGGGCATTTTTTATTTTGGTTCTATTGGTGCCGGTATTGAGTTCCACTTTTTTTCTTTGGGTGGCGGAGGAGGAATCTCTTTTTTCCATTGCCAAAGGATTAAAGTTGGCACTCCCAGCGCGATGGCAATACAAATAATAATTGAAATCATTCCTTTCCAGCTTTCAAATTCCATTTCCATTTTTTCCTCCTTTTTGGCGATTTTTATTTTGTCAACAATTCTTCACAGATGATTCTGTTTAATTCGCCATTAGCATCAAAGAGAAAGACTTTGGCTGTTTGAGAGCAGGCGCCTAATATCTCTTTGGTAATATTTTTAAAGCCATTTTTGAAGATAATGCGCCTTGTTATAAATATGGCTATTGGGGCAAGGTTTCGACAGCGGGCAATAGTTGTTTGGTGGCTAATTATTTCCGGCAGCACGCAGAAATTGGGGTTTTTTCGTTTCACAATTTCGTAAATTACCTCCATTTTTTCTCTGGCTTCTTCCAAATCTTCACCGATAACAAGTATTATTTTTTTTGTTGCAGTCGCCATTCGCCCTCCTTTTTACCTAATCAGAGTGTTTTTAATGGTTTATGATAAAAAGAACGTGATTATTTAATATCAAAAATAGCTGAACTTGTCAAATTCGGCTGTCAGTTGAGGCGTTACACTTCAATTACCACCGGCAGAACCATTGGCCGGCGTTCCGTTTTAGTATATAAAAATTGCCCGATTTTGTCGCGGATATTGTCTTTAATCAAGTCGTGGTTTATCGGCGCCTGGTGGCCGGCCGCGCGGCGGACGATTTCTTTGACGCGCTCCCTGACCTGATACAGCAGCTCTTTGGACTCGCGCATATAGATGAATCCGCGCGAAATAATGTCCGGGCTGTTGCGCACCTCGCCGGTTTGAGAATCTACGGTCACAATAATAACAAACATTCCGTCCTGCGCCATTGCCTGGCGGTCGCGCAGCACAACTTGTCCCACGTCGCCGATACCCAGGCCGTCAACAAAAACGTAGCTCGTATCAACTTTTTTGCTTAAAATTTTTACCTCGCCATTTTTGTCAAATTCAATGATTGAGCCGTTGTCCAGCACAAAAATTCTGTCTTTGGGCATGCCTATTTCCACGGCTAATTTCGTCGCCTCTTTCAAAAAATAGTGATTGGCGTAGACCGGCAGAAAGAAATCGGGGTGGATTTGTTTTATTATCTCTTTGATATTTTGGGCGTTGGAATGGCCGCTGGTATGGACATCCATAACTTCGGTGTGCACAACATTATCGCATTTGCGGTATAGGCTGTCTTTTAACCGCTGAATGGTGCGCTCGTTTCCCGGAATAACCGAGGAGGAAAAAATTATGGTATCGTTTTTTTGAATTTTAATGTATTTGTGGTTGTCGCTGATAATGCGCGAAAGCACGGCGTTGCCCTCGCCTTGCGCTCCGGTGCAGATAACAATCACTTTGTTGTCCGGATGCTTGTGTATTTCGCTGACTGAAATTAAAGCGCCGCGCGCTATTTTAATATAACCCAATTGTTTGGCAATCTCCACGTTCATTTTCATGCTGTAGCCGTCAAGCGCGACTTTTTTGCCTATTTTCTCGGCGTATTCCAGCAGCCGGCCGATTCTTTTTATCTGCGAAGAGAAAGTGCCGATAATTACGCGGCCCGGCGCCTCCCAGATTAAACGTTCCAGATTTTCGTACATTTCTTTTTCCGAGACCGTCTCGGTCCGAAAGTCGGTGGCGCCCAAACTTTCCAGCATTAAAATCTTTGGGCTGGGTAATTTTGCCAGATACTCGTAGGTCAGCAATCGGCCGCTTTCGGGATCTTTTTCCATAGTCCAGTCGCCCGGATGCACAATTGTGCCGCAAGGTGAGTTAATAATGACTCCAACCGCGTCCATAATTGAATGCTCAACCTCAAAAAACCCGATATTGAATTTTCCCAGACTAAACCGGTCGCTGACTGATTTTATGGAAATAGTTTTCAGTTTTTTGGCGGAATTTGCCTGGTAATCTTCAAGCCTTTTTTTGACGAATGCCAAAGTCAGGTCGCGGCCAATAATTGGCGGATAGCCTAATTTTTCCAGCAATATGGGCGCCGCTCCTATATGGTCAAGATGGCCATGGCTGAAAATTATGGCGCGGATATTTTTTTCTTTGCCTTTCAGGTAATTTATATTGGGAATAATATAGTCAATGCCGGGCATGTCTTCCTCGGGGAACTGAATGCCCATGTCTAAAATAACTATATCGCGGCCATATTCAAAAACGGTCATGTTGCGGCCGACTTCCTCCATGCCGCCCAGAGGGATGATTCTTAGAGTGGCATCTTTTTTTTGCGCGACCCTTGCGGGCTGCGGCTGACTGCGTAAAATACGGCTGCCATCTTCTTCTCTTTTAACCGCCGGTTTAATCGGTCGGCTGGAAGAGCGGCGCCTTAAGGTTTGAGTTGTCATAAATTATTGAATGAAGCTTTTTAAACGCAAAAAGCAACAAAAACAAAGATCTATTTAACTAAAAAATCTAGAAGCTTTCTGCTTCTGTCGCTAAATTGTTATTTTGACTAGTGAGGACGATGCGTTCCGCAAGGCGGGACATATCGTCCGAACGAAGTCAAAATACAGGTTTAATGCCCTTTATTTTTTAGAGAGTAGCCTCTGCTCCGTTCTGGCCAGCTTTGCGCTGGCTCTGTGGAAATGAGGCCTTTAACGATATTTCTATTATACTCCTTAAATAAATTATTGTCAAGTTTATTAGTGGGGGCGGAGAGAGTTGAACTCTCATGGTATTACTACCACTAGCTCCTGAAGCTAGCGCGTCTGCCAATTCCGCCACGCCCCCGCGCTATAAAGGTGTACGACGTTTCGCTGTCCGTCAAAACTTATTCGTTTAGTCTTTTTTTAAACTCTTCTACCATATCCACGGGGGTCGGGTCAATGCCGTAAAAAAGCGCTAAATGATAAGAGAGCCAGTCTCCATATACCATTGCCCAGAATAATTTTTCCAGGGGGCCGGAGCCGCCAATAGTAATAAAATTAGAACTTAACCCGTGCTGCCTTAACATTTCGGCGGTCAGCTGCATGCGCTTTTGAATCCGCGGCAGGTCGTCGGGATCTTTTAAAAATAAAAAATGGAATGGTCCCAAAGCATTGGTCCAGCCGACCATCTCATTGTGATTTAGTTCGGGAAAAACATTCCAAAACGCCGGAATTTTTGCGTTCTCGTTAAATTTAATTTTCCAAATTCGCGCCAACACCCAATTTTTGTCGGAGCTGTAAAT
>JAHIST010000065.1 GCA_018818145.1 Patescibacteria group bacterium | reverse complement strand
GCTTTCTTTTTATTTCGCGAAATTACTAATCTGTTTTTTCCATTTTTGGAAACAATTTTTAAAAGTTCTTCTCTTGCTTTATCGTCAAAGCTTTTTGTCTTTTTAAAAAATTCGTCAATTTGTTTTGTAATTTTTTGATCAATAAATACCTCAATAAGACAATCACCAAAAATATTGAGGTAGTAATTCTGTTTTTCAAAAATTTTTTTGTCAGCGATATCATACTGTAAAAGATCGCTTCTAAATTTCTTTTTTAATTTTCTGTCGAGGGGGTCGTCGTGAGCCACTGTAATCAAAACTTGTCTGTTTTTTTCTTTCATTGTTTTAATCAATGTCTGTTCTGTCTCTTGCCGCGCGTATGCAAACCACTCGTGCGGGTTATATACAAAAATTGGTTCTTTTGGGTTTGAAATTTCATTAAACATATGAAAGGCATGACTCCAAAAAGAATCAAGCAGGTTTAGATTTTTGAAGAAATAAACAATTTTATCTTTTTCTCGAACATTCAAAAAACCATCGGGATTTGCGACTTTTGGCGAGTAATAAAATTGGGCAAGAGAAAAAAATTCATTCATGTTTTTAATCCAATGCAAATTAAGCGAAACAGATTTCCCGTGAATGACAATTTTCTCCCCGTCTTTTAACTTTCTTAAAACCCGATAAACCCCTTGCTTTGTTGTTCCAGAACGAATAGCAGAAATATTTTGTATCAGCCTTATGGTTGAAATAGTCCCTTTTTGAAGGGTCTTGAGAATTAACTGTTCAATTGGTTGTTTTAGCCGTTTTTCCATATAGCCATGATAGCATAAATCCTACAAAAAGTAAACAAGTTGTTTAATTATGCATTGGAAATGCTAATTTTTTTGATACTTCAAAAAAATTCTATTTAAATTATACCAGTATGCCAGTACTTTAACTCAAGCAAAAAAGAAAGGAGACAAGCTATGCCACTCTGCGGTTTTAATCCAAAAATGCTGGAGGGACTAACAAAGTTCTCGCAAGGCCTCTATGAGCAGGCCTTGAAGCGTCAAAAGAAAAACAACATTCCGATTGAACGAGCTTTCGAAATCGAAGTTGAGGAGATGAACATTTTCCTCGCCAAACTCGACGAGAAATACTATAGCGACCTTCGGCCTAAACACACCGTTGCAGAAGCAATGGACAAGCTGGTCGAATGGACCGCATCTCAACCCAAAGGATAGCTGATTCCCAATTAAATTAAGTCGTAACGAAATCGTTACGACTTTTCTTTTAATTTTATCCGCCCACGAAAAGATTGGTCAAATTTCTGAAAGTCAAATTTTGGTACAATTATTTGACGAAATCTAAACCTATTTTGAGCGAGATTGGCATTTCGGCGGGTTTTTCGGCGGGCTTATTGAAAATCTACCACAAAAAATACAATCCTAACAACGCATAAATTATTCCAAACACCCACGGAATTAAAAGCTCAATGTGAGAAAACGGATAGTATTTTTTGTTGTCCCTACCCTCTCCTAAAACCTCCCATTCATATTTATACAATGCGAGCGGTAAATGCTTCTCTATTTCATGAATAACCGCAAACTTGCCAGTATTAAGTTGCTTGTATGACCTAATCAAATACCAGAAAACTATACAGATAACTATCCCAACAAGAGCGAGGACTAATTTTATTCCAGCTAGATTTTCAAAAATTTTAATTTGGAAAGATAATCCTATGAGCGAAATCAGAGCGGTGTTTATAGTAAGGAAATAATTATTGGCTTGTTGCCGCCGGTCGCTGGTCTTTTCTACACTCTCAACATAGAGCTTGTATTGCTCAAACAGATGTTCTTTATAGTCATCGCCATAGTCCTTTTCATTTTTCGCGAATAAGTCGTTCATAGATTCATCTATTACCCCTTAGAAGTAAGTCAACCTTTTCCCATGTCCATTTATAGATTTCATCATCATCTTTTGCGCTTTTTGGCTTTGTACAATTCTTATCGCTTCTGCCCTTGAGAAGAAAATATGGCCTGTTTAATTCTTGGGCAATTTCTACTTCTGCGCTAACTCCTGTTGCGGTATGCGTATATTCACCACAAATCACTACCACTTGCTCGGCATTTCTGATTTTTGTCCTAACTTTTGCTTTCCAGTCGCCTAGCAAAATTTGCTTGACTGATATGTCAGTTATTTCAAAAGGTGTATCATCATGTTTTGCTTGACCGACAAAAAGATTTTTCAAATCCTCATCATGATCAAAATCAAAACTGATAAAAACCTTCGTTTTTGGTGTTCTGTAATAATTCATATTATTTATATTGTTGATTAAATTCTGGTCGTTCTTTTTTAATAATCGACTTTTCTATTTCATGTGCGCGCACTTTCGTTTTTATTTGTGCGTACTGAAATTTTGTTCCTTCGGGAATTTTTTCTTTCTTAATATCTTTATGTTCTAGTAATCGCTCCTGCGATCGACCACGCCCAGCGATTCCAGTATAAAGATTATCTCTACTCTTATTTTTTATCTTGTAGATTATCGCTTTATCTTGTGGAACATTAGCGATATTCTTCTTTGTAAATCTTTGAGTCCTGCTGAATTTAGGCATAATTTTTATTAGTTAATTTATAGATGTGGATAACTCCGCTTGATTTTCTATTTTCTTTCTATTATACTCTTATTATAGGAAATAAGTCAAGTCTATGCTCACAAAAAAACAAAAAGAGGTCTTTGACTTTGTAAAAAGTTACTCAAAAAATAAAGGGTATGCTCCGACTCTCGAGGAAATACAAAGGAAATTTAAAATGGCTTCCGTTTCAACGGCGCATTTCCATATTTCCAAATTGAAAAAGGCGGGATATTTAGAAGGGCCAGAAAATAGAGCACGCGCAATTAGCGTGCCCAAGAAAGAGCCGCTAATAAAAATTCCTCTGTTGGGAATAATTGCCGCCGGCGAACCAATAGAGGCAGTCCGCCAAAATGAATTTATAACTATCGCGAAGTCAAAACTACCAAAGAGCGGAGATTTTTATGCTCTGCAGGTAAAAGGCAATAGCATGATTGACGAAAACATAAAAGACGGCGATGTTGTTTTAGTAAAACAGCAGGAAGTCGCCGAAAACGGACAAAGAGTTGTCGCCTTAATAGATAATTACGAAGCGACGCTCAAGAAATTTTACAGAGAACGCAATCAAGTTCGGCTTCAGCCGGCAAACAGCGCCTATGAGCCAATTATCATACGAAAAGATAGAGATATAAAAATTCAAGGCATTGTTATTGATGTTATACAAAACGAACCGGACTTGCAGGCGCAAGATTTTTTGACGACGACCCCATTAAAACGAAATAAAACACTTCCGCTAAATAAAATAATTTTAGGCGACGCGCTTGCAGGACTTAAAAAACTCCCCGATGAAAGTTGCGATGTGGTTGTAGTTGATCCACCTTACAATATCGGCAAAGATTTCGGCAATAATCACGACAAGCGAGAATTAAGCGAATATGTCTCGTGGTGCAAGGAATGGATAAACGAATGTATCCGCGTAATGAAACCGAGCGGAACTTTGTTTATTTACGGCTTCAGTGAAATTCTGGCTTATCTTTCAGTTGAAATCCCAATAAATAAAAGATGGCTTATTTGGCACTATACAAACAAGAATGTCGCTTCGTTAAATTTTTGGCAAAGGAGCCACGAGGCAATTATTTGCGCCTGGAAAGACAAACCAATTTTTAACAGAGACGAAGTTAGAGAGCCATACACGGAAGGATTTTTGAATGGAGCGGCCGGCAAAGTCAGAAAAGGAACTTTGGGCAGATTTAGCAAAGGAGGCAAAGAAACAATCTATCAAGCCCATGAGGGCGGGGCGCTGCCTCGCGATGTAATAAAAATCCCCGCGCTTGCGGGCGGGGCCGGAATGATCGCGAGATGGTTTTTGTGTAAAACTTGCGCTGATGTTTACGACCCGAGAGAATTAAAAAAACACGAAAGACACGAAATAATTAAACACCCGACACAAAAACCCCTCGAACTATCACGAAAACTTATTTTGTCCGCTATGCCAAAAGGGAACGGCGTGGTGTTAGTGCCGTTTGTCGGAACCGGTTCGGAGTGCGTTGCCGCAAAAGAATTAGGAAAATCGTATATCGGCTTCGAAATAAATCCCGATTATATCCGTATTGCCGAAAAATTCTTAAGTAATACTAGGTTTATACCGAAATTACTTTGATAAGTCTATTTCTTTTTTCTTTCTTTCAAAGGGAAGCGGCGTGAAAACAACAAAGCCATTAGAAAAACGCTTTAATTCTTTGTTATTTTTAAATCGCAAATAGGGCAGTTTATACTCGCCGTCTTTTTTCGTCGGATTTTTAAAATAATCCTCGCTCGGCACTTCGTATTTAATATCGATAAACTCGCCTTTGATTTTATTTCGCGACTTTTTCTCTTGTCTTACCTCTCTGCTAAAAGTCGCTTTTTTGACTTGATAATTAAGTGCTTTATTTTTATAGACAACTTGAAAATCGGCTCCCTGGTGGTCAAGCTCGGCGGACATCGCGACAGTCCCGCCGCCAAAAACCGATTCAGCAACATATCCGGCGTAAATTTGGGTAATAATACTTGCCCAGGTGCGATAAATACGTGCTGGCAATCCTTTATTAAAACACTTCGGGCACATTCCTATTTTCTCTTGAAAATCCTTAAGCTGTTTTTTGTGTATTTCAAAATATTCTTGGTAAAAATCATCAAAACTTAAAAATCTTTTTTGAATCCAATAAACCTTATATAGTGTTTCGATGGCCTGAATTTCTTTTGGCAAATCCATCTCAACAATCTTAATCGGCCTATATTTTTCGCGATAGGCGGCAAGATCAACTGATTGCAAAAATTTGTCGAATTTATTCAACAACATAATTTTATACTAATTGTTACTTAACTTGTTACGTAACATGTTACTTAACACTCAATAAATGGCAGGGGCAACTGCGATATTTACCCCGTTTTTTGCCGAGTGTAATTTTGTGCCTCGTGAGGGATTCGAACCCCCGACCATCTCCTTAAGAGGGAGCAGCTCTACCAACTGAGCTAACGAGGCCCAACTTCGCTCCGATATTCATCGGAGCTTCGATGGGCAAGCAGTTATACTGACCGAATTACTTGCCCTTCCGAAGCTCAAATGCAATTTGAGCGAAGGAGGGAGCTAACGAGGCAAAATTGCGGGGCCAGCTGAGTTCCGAAAATTAAAAAATCTTTGATTTTTATAATTTTCGAGGATCCTCGATTTTTCTCAAAATCAGAGATTTTGGAAAAATCGGGACTATGGACGCATTAATTAGTTTTTAGTTTATAGTTTATAGTCTTGGTTTAATAGTTGTCTGTTTTTTCCGATACTCGATTCTACCATTATTTCCCTTCCTCAATATCTTATCCACCATCTCAATCTCCTCCCAAATCCCAGCTATTAAATCGTAATTTTTGGCTTCTTTCAAAATCACCCATTTAAAATCAACCGAGTCTTCGTCTAATTTAACTTTGCCCGATTTGTAATATCCCCAATAACTCAAAGTTATCACCGGAATGCCATCGGGTCTGATAAAGGCAAGGTCTAAAAGATAGTTTAATTTTTTCACTTCCAACCCCACCTCTTCTTTTATTTCCCGCCTTAAGGATTTTTCAATCGCAAAATACCAATGGTCTTTGGTTGTTTTAGACATATTAATATAGTCATCGGTTTCCAAGCCTCCCCCCGGCACAGTCCATTTGCCCGGAAAAACTTTCTTTGTCGGACTGCGTTTGATTATTAAATACTTGCCGTCTTTAATAATAATGGCGGTTGAAACTATACGATGTAATTCTCTGTTTTCCATAGCGTCCCCGCGAGGAATTTCACCCCGTTAGATAGAGCTTACTCATCTAACGGGGCGGGCCTCGATATCCAGCTTACCTGCCCGTCGCTTTGCGCCCTCAGTAGGAATCGAACCTACATATCCAGCTTAGAAGGCTAGCGCTCTATCCATTGAGCTATGAGGGCAAACTTTGGCAGACGGAGAAGGCTAGTGTTCTATCCGTTGAACTACGGGGACAAATTTTCTCCTCCCCTTAGTTTAAGGGGAGGTCAGGAGGGGTTAGATTCTCAATAATTTTTAAAATTACTCCCTCGGTGTTTTTCAAAACTTCATTATTCCAAAATCTCAGAATGCGAATATTATATTGCTTCAAATAAACAGAGCGTTTTTTATCGTAAAATTCTTGTCGCGCTTCGGCGTGCTGACCGCCGTCAAGTTCAATAACCAGTCTAATTTTCGGACAATAAAAATCTAAAATATATGGACCGATGCTATATTGACGATAAAATTTTAACTTTTCCAGCTGCTGATTGCGCAGTTTGCTCCATAATTTCTTTTCAGCGTCTGTAGAATTTTTTCTTAAACCGCTTCGAATGGTTTTAAAAGACGGCTTATTAAAAACAAATGATTTGCTCATTTTAACTCCCCTCACCCCCTCTTAAATTAAGAGGGGGAAATTGTTATTTTAACCCCGCTTTTTCCCATGAAAACTTTTATGTATCTCTTTCAATTGCTTGTCGGTAATATGCGTATAGATTTGCGTGGTGGTGATAGAGGAGTGGCCCAGCATGGTTTGCACCGAGCGGATGTCGGCGCCAGAGATTAATAAGTCAGTGGCAAACGAATTATGAGAAATAAACCCATCCGTAATTAAATTATGATTTGGCAAAACCGTAAAATCATACACTTCGTGCGATCCCGGCAATTTTTTAATTTTAGATACCCTTAGCCATTTTATTTTTTCTAAAGAAAGCAATTGCTCCAATATTTGGGTAACGGAATTGTTATAATTGAATCTTTTAAATCCGCCCATTAATGCTCTTAAAGAATCTGGGGTTAAAC
The DNA here is from genome assembly GCA_018818145.1 of Patescibacteria group bacterium. Taxonomy (GTDB): domain Bacteria; phylum Patescibacteriota; class Minisyncoccia; order Portnoybacterales; family GWB1-42-6; genus JAHIST01. The sequence goes on along the minus strand of JAHIST010000065.1, from coordinate 6,056 downwards.
ACATTTTTAAATAACGGCGCAAATGCTTCATATTATAAACGTTATCCATGTACTCATTTAACCCTTGCGCTTCTTTTAAAATATCGGGGTAAATCGCCTTTAACAATAACTGAGTCGGCAGCTTATGGCCTGAAAAATGATCAAAAACTTTTATTTTTAATTTTAATGTCGGAATTAATTTTTTAAATAACAGCTGGCTAGGCCTATGCAATATATAAAGAGTATATATTTTATTATCGATGATTTTCCCTTGTGGCAACTTAACTTTCCTCTGGCGCTCAAAAAGCAAGCTGTCAATCCTTAATCTTAAAAATAAAAATTGGATGTCTTTAAGAAGTTCCTTGCTGGCTGAAAATATTTTAATAGTCCCTGAATTACCCTCTGCATCATAAAAACCGGATAAAAATGCTTTAATTTCTTTCGAAGTGGCAGAAAAAAGTTCGCTGGGAACGCGTCTTTCGTTTGATTTATGGATCAAACCGAGTTCCCTTAATTTTCTTAAAAATGAAACACTATAAATATTCAACATCCAACTTTTACCATTTAATCGTTCTATTATAGTAGGCGGACGGTCAATAATCCGCTCCGCTATTTTAGCATAATAGTCAATAAACTCTTTATTTTTATCGTTTATAATAATACCGCGCCGAGCTTCGCTTAGGGTACCGTCCCCAATAATATAACCAACTAAACGCCAAAATCCCGCTGAATGCTTACTTGGCCTGCCTTTGTTAGACAAATCTTTAATCCCGGCCAAATACATGCCAATTTTTAAATCTTTAGCCAAAACAGGCGCAATGCCTTCAGATGAAATGGTGAATAAAGAATGATAGGGACTACAAATTAGTTCTCGTCCAGACGCCCAAACACTTAAAAGACGGCTTTTTACATGAGTAAAACGACGACTAACGCGCCCACTCGCTAAATGATTACCGCTAAAATCAAAACTCAATATATTCTGCTTATCTGACAAAAATAACTCTTGCGAAGAAATCATAGACGGATTAAGCGCGATGCGAGTATTTTTATGCAAACAATGCCTTAACGTGTGCGGCGTGACGCGACGGGTGATGCCGGCTTTGATGGCATACTTTTTGATTATCCTCTGCACGGAACGCGGGGTCAAGCGCATCTGGGCCAGCCTGACCTGCCGGGCTTTATCTTTCTGAACCCTGATTGAATCCATAACTCTGCCTGGTCTGCCTTTGGGAATCCTGACAAATAGCGCCGGCTCTATATCTTTTCTCTTGGCTAAATAAGTCCTTAGCGCCGCCTTGGCGGTTTCGGAAAGAAAAACAACGCGAATTTTTTCTCCCTTGCCGCGCACCGAAAATTCGCCCTTATCCAAATTCATTGAATCCCTGTTTAGCTTGCAGGCTTCCGAAACGCGCAAGCCCGTGCTGAATAAAATTTCCAGCAGCGCCCGGTCGCGCAAAGCCCGCACCGAATCGCCCTCGGGTGATTTGAGCAACCTCTCCAGCTCGTCGCCCTCCAGAAACTCTACCTCCCGCGGCGTTTGCTTTGCCAGCTCGATTTTTTCAGCTGTCAAAGTCTTGATATCCCGCTTGGCTAAATACTTTAAGAAATTGCGCAAAGCGATAATATGATAGTTCTGGGTGATTTTTTTTAATCCGCCCGCTGGCGGACTTTTCACTTCCAGACGATTAAGAAAAAGGCGATATTGGCTTACGAGCTCCGCGTCAATTTGATGAGGTCGCTCAATCTTGGCCCAATCCAAAAACCGCTTCAAATAATGGCCGTAATTTTCCGTAGTCTTTTTTGACCGGCCTTTTTCAACTTCCAGGTAAACTAAGTAGTCTTTGATTAAAGATTCAACAGTCATATTAATTATTGGTCGATATTTTGCGACGTGCCACACCGGCGGCATGTTGTAAAATATCGGCGCGTATTGCGATGCGCTGAAAGCGCATCGCAATATGTAAACTTAACTTTGAAGTGCGACACTTTCTGATATGCTTAAAGCATATGAAATACTCGCATTTTTCAAAGTCAGACAGGATGGAAATCTCCATCCTATTGAACAGAGGTTATTCTCATAGAGAAATTGCTAATTCTCTTAAGAAGCACCACTCTTCAATAAGCAGAGAGATTAATGAGAACAGCGTTAATGGGCAATATGATCCAGCTAAGGCCCACCTTAAGGCGATTAAAAAAAGAAAGAAATCAAAATATCAGGGCATGAAAATCAGAGAGAATCCTGAATTGGAAAGCTTCGTAATAAATAGAATGAGAAGCTATTGGTCGCCAGAAGAAATCGCCGGCAGAATCAAGAATGTTGACGCGCAGATAAAGTACGCCAGCGCTCCGTCGATCTACAAGTACCTGTACAGCGCCCACGGCCAGTATCTGCATTTGTACCTGTATTCTGGACGCTGGCGCAAAAGGAAACGATACAAGATTAAAGGACCCAAGAAAACTAAGATACCCAATCGCGTCTCTATCGAGCAAAGGCCTGAAATTGTGGCTAAACGAACCAGGTTCGGCGATTTTGAAGGAGACACGCTGGGCAAAATCAGAAGAGATATTGAAGTGATTGTCGGCTCTGTCGAACGGATCTCCCGCTACCTCTTAATTGATAAAGTGACCGGGCTCAAATACGCTGTGGACGGACTCAAGAAGTGCTTAAGTCCGTATCAGAACGCAATTGAAACACTGACCTTGGACAACGGGCCGGAAAACGCGCGCTACGAGGAACTGGGCATTCCGACTTACTTCTGTCATCCATATTCTTCCTGGGAAAAAGCGACAATGGAAAATTCTTTTTGCAGATTAAGGCGGTTTATTCCTAAAGGTTCAAGCATGGATGATTGCAGCGACGCTGATATTCGCCGCTTTGCCGAGCTGATAAACAATACTCCGAGAAAATGCCTAAATTACCGGACGCCCAAAGAGGTTTTTGAAGAACAGCTTCTCCTTAAAAAATTATCGATAAAAATTAACCAGACAAACATATCCAAAGTGTCGCAGTTGACTATTTAATCCACGATACGCTAATTGTACGACACAAAGCTCTTTTTTGCAACCGCTGTTGCATTTTTATTTATTCTATGTTATATTCAAAATAACTAAAAATAGGAAGTAATGCCGTGCTAAAAACACAAAAAAAGAAAAAAATTATTGATGAGTTTAAGGTTCATGAAGCCGATACCGGCTCGGCCGGAGTTCAGGTTGCCATTTTAACCGAACAAATCAAACAATTGACCGGCCATCTTAAAAAACATAACAAAGACAACCATTCCCGCTATGGTTTGCTAAAAATGGTCGCCAAAAGAAAAAAGTTTCTTGATTATTTGGGCAAAGAAGACGAAAAAAGCTACAAATCTTTAATTAAAAAATTGGACCTTAAAAGGTAAATCGCGAATTTACACTAATTTGGCCACAAATATCACGAATAAAATTTGTGAAATCCGTGATCAGATTCGTGACCATTAACGAACACAATGGCTATTATCAAACACAAAGATCAGCGGGTAGGAATTTTTATTGATGTGCCCAATTTGTACCATTCCGCCAAAAACATTTACCGCGCCAAAGTTAATTTTAAAGAGATTCTGAAAACGGCGGTGGCGGGACGGCAGCTAATCAGGGCAATTGCTTATTCAATTCGCACCGAAAGCGGGGAAGAGCAGGCTTTTTTTGAAGCGCTCGCCAAATTCGGCATTGAAGTCAAGGTAAAAGATCTGCAAATTTTTCCGGGCGGCATGAAAAAGGGGGACTGGGATGTGGGTATGGCGGTTGACGCCATTGAGCTTGGCAGCAAGCTTGACGCAATTGTGCTGGTAACGGGCGATGGCGATTTTGTTCCGCTGGTTCAATATCTGAAAATCAAAGACGGCTGCCAGGTGGAAATTATTTCTTTTGGACGCAGCGCGTCCGGCCATCTCAAAGAAGTCGCCGATGATTTTATTGATCTGGGACAAAATACTAAAAAATATTTAATACCTTAATCGGCAGCTGTTTAACAAACCTGGGCGGAAAAAGAGGGGAAGAAATAATTTTACAATCGGACAATTGACCAATTGCCGAATTGTTTCTTTCACCCCGTTAGATGCGCTTCGCGCATCTAACGGGGTTTTACTCTTTTGCCGTCGGAATGGCAAACAGCTCCAAAATCAAATGGAAAAAAAGACTTTTTCCTGTCAGTTTAGCGGCCGGACGCTGGAAGTCCAGCTGGGCGTTTTAGCCCAGCAGGCTAACGGTTCGGTCCTTTTAAGCTACGGCGGCAGTACAGTTTTGGCCACTGCTGTCATGAGCCGCAAACAAAAAGACTGCGACTATCTGCCTTTAACTCTGGAATATGAAGAGAAACTCTACGCGGCCGGAAAAATTAAGGGCAGCCGCTTTATAAAACGAGAGGGCAGGCCGCAAGACGAAGCTATCGTGAGCGGCCGGCTGATTGACCGGACGCTCCGGCCGCGATTTGACCACCGTATCAGAAATGAAATTCAGGTGGTAATCACGGTTCTTTCTTTTGACAAAGAAAACGACCCGGATGTTTTGGGTATTTTAGCCGCGTCTTTGGCCTTGTCGATTTCCGACATTCCCTGGTCGGGTCCGGTGGCCGGCGTCAGAGTCGGCCGCAGCGGCGAGGAATTTCTTATCAATCCGACCTACGCGCAAAGAGAAAAAAGCGATCTGGATTTAATTGTTTCCGGCACCGCGCAAAAAATCAATATGCTTGAGGCAGGCGCAAAAGAAATTACCGAGCCGGTTATGGTTGCTGCTATTGAAGCAGGGGAGAAGGCGTATCAGGAGTTAATTGATTTTCAAAATAAAATAATCCAAGAAATACAGCCGAAAAAAATGGCATTGACTTTGTGCGAGCCGGACGAAACGCTTAAGCAAAAAGTTAAAGAATTTCTGGCCGGCAAGCTCCCGGGCGCAATCTACGTCAAAGAAAAAATGTCCCACGCCACAAAAATTGAAGAGTTGTCTCAAGCGCTGGTTGATTTTATCAAATCCAGCGAGACTGAAAACGTTGACGGGAAAATAACCGGGGCGCTGATGGTCTTTGAAGAAGAAATCAATGATCTGGTGCACAAGAATATAATTGAAAAAGAAAAACGGCCCGACGGCCGGGCGCTCAACGAAATCCGAGAAATCAGCTGCCAAGTCGGCGTGCTGGCGCGCACTCACGGCTCTTCAATCTTTAATCGCGGCACCACTCAGGCGCTGTCTGTCGTAACCTTGGGCGCGCCGAGCGAAAAACAAATTATTGACGGCCTGGAACAAGAATACAAAAAACGCTTTTTGCACCACTATAACTTTCCGCCCTACTCGGTGGGGGAAGTCGGCGGCTTTCGCGGTCCGGGCAGACGGGAAATTGGGCATGGCGCGCTGGCGGAACGCTCTATCTGGGTGATGATTCCTCCGGAAGAAGAATTTCCCTACACTATCAGAGTTGTTTCAGAGATACTTTCTTCAAACGGCTCTTCCTCAATGGCTTCTGCCTGCGCTTCGTCCCTGGCGCTGATGGATGCGGGCGTGCCAATCAAGGAAGCGGTGGCCGGCATTGCTCTGGGCTTGATGTCGGGCGATAAGGGAAATTATAAAATTTTAACGGACATCCAGGGACCCGAAGACCACCACGGCGACATGGACTTAAAAGCCGCGGGAACCAAAAACGGCATCTGCGGGCTTCAAATGGATGTTAAAATAGAAGGGGTAACCGTTAAAATTCTGGATGAAGCCCTGCAGCGGGCAAAAGAAGCCCGTTTGCAGATTTTGGAAAAAATGAACGCGGCGCTGCCTAATCCGCGGCCGTCGCTGTCGGAATTCGCGCCCCGCATTATAACTTTACAAATTAATCCCGAAAAAATCCGCGAAGTGGTCGGCCCGGGCGGCAAGGTGATAAACGAAATCATTAACCAGACCGGCGTTAAGATTGATATTGAAGATTCCGGAATGATTTTTATCACTTCCGAGAACTCCCAGGCGGCCCAAAAAGCTCTCGCCTGGATAAAAAACATCACTCACGAAGTGAAGCCCGGCGAAATATTCAACGGCCGCGTAACGCGCCTGATGAACTTCGGTGC
>JAHIST010000064.1 GCA_018818145.1 Patescibacteria group bacterium | reverse complement strand
CTCCTTCGATTGTCATTCTGAACGGGGGTTAGCGAAGCTAACCGTAGCGAAGAATCTAATCATTTAGATTCTTCGGCTCGCTACGCTCGCCTCAGAATGACCCCGCGCGCGGAGGCGCGGGGAAATTACTTTTATTATAAACAAACCAAATTTCTTTCGTCGGGCCCATTTCCCGCTCGCCGCTGTCAAAACTCAAGCCGTCAATCGCGCCGGCGATTTTAATTTGCCGGCCGTTCGCCATCTTCATATCCGGCACGTCCCGCAAAATACGCTCTTTGGTAATCGGCCCCGGCTCGTCAAACGGATAAATATAAATCAGGATGGCCGTTTCCGAATTCTGCACCACCGCCACTTCCCCGCCCTCGTCCTTAAACAAATCCGTGCTCCAGTCCGCCGGACACTCAAACGAAAACCCGTAGCCCGCGTGGCTGCAGGTTTTATACGCCTGCTCATCAGCGCCGGCGTTATTGATGTCTAATTTGTCAAAGTCCGGCTTCAAGATTTCGTCCGCCGACATGTTCGCCAATATATTATCAAAGGGATTGGCTTCGGACGAATTCGGCCTTACAAATTTTTTAAATTTCACCGCGCCCAAAACTACTCCGGAGATTAAAACCGCGGCGAAAACTGCCATTAATATGATCTTTGATTTTCTATGCATAAATTATTTGGGGTTGACTCAAACGCAAAATGAAACTATTAGTTTTTAGTTCTTCCCTTGCCCCGTCTTCTTATTTTTCATTATTTGAAAATTTTGGCCCGCAATCACCGGCCTGCCTGTTTTAGCTTCTATCCGCTTGCGCGCGCTGCCGGCGATGCTTCCGCCTTCTTTGGCGACCCGGCGGTTCTCGTTAAAACCCTCCGGTTCGCGCTTCTCTGAAATTTCTGTTGTCGCGGTTTCGGCCAGCATATTCAAAACTAATTCCAAATTCGTCATATTGTCGCGCAGACTATCTTTTTTTAATCCTTTGTAATTTTTATATTCGCGCGTGCTCATGCCTGCCCAAGCCAAAGTAATATCGTCGGTTAAAATAGCAAACTCATCGCCCTGCTTTACGCCTCGTTTTTCCCATTCATCAGTTAGCGCTTTTCTGATTTCAATGCTTTTTAAGCGCTGATTTATCCAGTCATCGCTGTAGCCCTTTTTGCGATACGTATTCAGGGCGCGGTTGATGGCCATTTCCGGATCATGCGTCTCCTCTATTCGCTCATATCCCACCCTTGCCAGCCAGAGCTTAAATGGCTCGGCGTTTGGCGACGGTATAGATTGAATAAGGCGAAGCATAACTTCCGTGTCTGCCGCGTCGGTCAGATAAAACTTGCCGTCTGCAGCTTGCATTTTCAGTTGGTGACATTTTGTCACCGACTCGCTTCCTTCTTTTTTAAGTCTTTCTTTGAGCTTGTTCCAGTATTTTCTGGCGGTTTGATAATCGACCTGCTGAATTAAGGCACGCACCACATCAACCACTGAAAAATGCCATTTTTCGTGTTTTTCGTCCCAAAAACGACGGATTTTCTTGCCTTTAAAAATCGCTATTTTATTTGTTTTGTTTTCTTTTTTCATCTTGGATTTTAATTTATTGTTAATAAGTTTCAAGTTATAATTAAAGTTATGCGCCAGACAGCTTCAAATTTCAGAGAGAGGGCTTGACAAGAATTTAAGACTTGCTATACTTTAATTGTTAGGTCTCCGGATCTAATGCACCAAACGTCTCGGTTCCGCTTCGGCGGAATGCGGGACTTTTTTATTTCTGAATTTGAAATTTTAGTTTCTTCAAGTCAATATATTTGGCACATTTTATCAGTTCAATAGAAATACTGTGTTTTGTCGCCATAACCAGACACCGCTTGCGATATTTCATCTTCATTAACTGCAATAAGGGTTCAAAATCGCTGTCGCCGCTCAATAATATTAAAGTGTCGTATTTTTCCTTTGTTTCCAAAACATCCATCGTCAGCTCAACATCTAAATTGCCTTTATGAAAACCTTCTTTTTCCTTTTCTTTATTTTTATCTTTAATAAATTTAACTTTTTTACTTCTTACTTTATAACCGATCATCTCTAAAAAATTAAGGAATTTTGTTTGCTTGGCAAAGCTCAAATCACGGGCGGTATAATAATAAATTTCTTGCAGATTAACTTCTTTCTTTAAATAACCCAAAAATTTTCTAAAATCTATCTGCCACTTTAGCCTTTTTTGCGAATGATAAATATTAGAAGCATCTATAAAAATACTGACCCTGCCTTGAATATATTTTTTGATCATATATTGATTTTTTAATTTTACATTTTAATCTGTGGTTTTGAGTTTTGAGGTTTGACATTTGAGATAGAAATTTTAATTTTTATTCAAAATTTGAAATTGAAAATTAAAATCAGTTGAATTTCCAGCTCTCTATTATCTTATTTAACGCCTCCCCGCTGCCCTCGGCCGCCGAAATCTGGTATAAAAATCCGCCGTGAACAAACCACATCTCTTTGCTCGGGCCCATTTCCCGTTCATCGCTGTCAAAAATCAAAACGTCAATCACGCCCGCTTCGCCGATTTTAATCTGCCGGCCATTCTCTATCGTCATATCCGGAACGTCCCGCAAAATGCGCTCTTTGGTAATCGGACCCGGCTCGTCAAAGGGATAAACATAAATCAGAATTCCCGTTTCCGCATTTTGGATTACCGCCACATCGCCGACATCGTCCTTAAATATATCAACGCTCCAGTCCGCCGGATAATCAAAACTGAACCCGTAGCCGGCATGGATGTAATTCTTGAAGTCGGACTTCGGGAAAACTTTGAAGTCCAACTTCAAGGCATCGTCCGCCGCCATATTCGCCAATATATCATCAAAGGCATTGGCTTGGGACGAATTGCGCTCGGCCGAATTTTTAAATTTCACCGCGCCGAAAACCGCGCCGCCAATCAAAACTACGGCCGTCAGTGAAATTATTATAATTAATTTTGTGTTTTTAGACATAAATTAATTCAGTTGGTCACATTTTGTGACGACCTCACTTCCTTCTTCTTTTAAACGATTTTTTAATGTAGTCCAGTAACTTTGTGCTTTTTTATGTTCGAACTGATTTGTTAAGGCCGCGACAACATCAACCACCGAAAAATGCCATTTTTCGTGTTTTTCGTCCCAATAACGGCGGATCTTCTTGCCTTTAAAAATCGCTATTTTATTTGTTTTGCTTTCTTTTTTCATTTTTCTTGTTTTTAAACTTTAACTTTTAACTTATTAAAAAATCCCTCAAATCCTCAAAATATGTCAATTATAAGGAGCGGCCATCCTCAAAATCATACGCTTTTTGGAAAATTGGCAAATGCAGATAGCGACTCATAAAACGCTAATTATACTGATTTAAACTAATTTCGCGGATTTTTAGATACAATTAATCTCTTGTATTGCAGGCTTTTCGCTCCAAAATTTATAAGAATTCCTAGTTCGTATTCTGTGGCTTTCAGATAAGATATTAGCTGCGCTTGATGAATAGGAATAATTTCTGAGACAGCTTTGATTTCAACAATAATTTTATCGTCAATAACTAAATCCAAAACCTGAAAACCTAAATCGATGCGTTTATAAAAGATTTTAATTTTCTTTTGGGCAACAAAGGGAATTTTCTGAATTTTCAGCTCTGATTCGTAAGCTCTCTGATAAGTTCCTTCAAGAAATCCCGGTCCTAAAATCTTGTGAATTTCTATTGCAATGCCTATCAATTTATAAGAAAGTTCTTTGTGTAATAATTCTTCGGCCATAACAATAACACTAATTACGCTGATTTAAACTAATTCCGCAGATTATTTTAGCGTAATTTGTATTAATTTGCGAAATTCGCGTTACTAATTATTAAATCCCCAAATCATAAAATTTATTACCAAGACTAACGAACGCAGCGCACTCGTACGGTACCGGTCTTACCGTAGAAGTAGGTGTAGCCATCGTATAGGCTCGTATTCCAAGCGTTCTGCGTGGTGCCGGACCTCGTGGTAGCCGACCAGCAATAGTTGCCGGCTGAAGATAAGTTGCCCCAGGAGCCGTCAATATAAACCTGCATCAGTTCTTTCTGGTGCGGCAGGCGCCAGCCGCCTCCCAAGGCCTCGCAGCCGGTTTTAGAACTGGTTAGTTTTGTACAGATACAGCCGTCCTCGTCATTAGCGTCGCAACTCGTTGAAACCCCGGAGTAATAACAATTATTGGCCCAAAACCAGGTTTTAGCCGTGCCGCTTTCCAGCCAGATTGACCAGACCAGGCCGGTGCTGTTATCTTTTTTCTCGGCGTAAGTCGCGTCGCCGGTGTTGCACCAGTTATTGCCCGCGCCGCAGGTTATCCAGCTGGCGCGATAGCTGTCCGCCGGCATGGTTCCCCCGTTATTGTAATCGTCCACTCCGCCCTTGTCCTTGGTGTAAGAAAGGTAGTCCGCCACCAAAGAACCGGCCGAGCCGTTTTGCGTCAGAGCGTAAAACGCCCTTATAACCACATTGCGCTTAAAAACCACCTTCCCGGCCTCGGCCCAGTTTGGCTTAAAGACCCAGCTGGCTATGCCGCTGACCAGAAGAATCGAACCCGCTAAACATACAAGTATTTTTTTTGACATATTATTTTTTTTAATTTTTTAATTTTAGTTATCCGACCTTTTTTCCAAACAAAAAAACCGAAGACGGCCAAGCGTGTTGGTGCTTCTTCGGTTTTCTGCAGTAAACCGGCTTATTTTGTTCTACTCTTATTTTATTTCATCTGAAAAGCCTGTCAATAGCGTATCGGATATCAAATAAATTGCGTTAAAAATCGGATTTCATTTCAGGCGTTAAATGCCTTGTTTGAGGCAAAATTTATGTATCGGTTATCAAAAATTCCAGCGCCATAATCACCGCGCTAATTTTGACTTATCCACAAACACAAAAAATAACACAGATAAAACCAAGCGGTATCTTCTGCCCCCTCAAAGACCAAACCAATATAATTTCGCGAGCAATTTTATCCTAAAATTTCTTCAAAATACCGATTCAAAATACCAACGGAAGGATAAATTAGTGAGGATTTTTATCCCCCTCTCCTCAGTTGAGGAGAGGGTAGGGTGAGGTGATGCTCGCCTTATTTTCAACACCCTGAAAAACCGTACTTACCGTCATTGCGAGACTCACCGTCATTGCGAGGAGCCCCGCGCTTGCGGGGCGACGAAGCAATCCCGAATTATCACCACTACTCGCGGGATCGCCGCGCCCCTTCGGGGCTCGCGATGACATACTAAAAGTTTTTCAGAAGCCTCAATCTTAATATATATTTATCCCCACACCTTGAAAAGGTGTAAGGACTAATAAACATTAATAGATATTAATAAAAACATTAACAAACATTGATAAGTTATTCGGATACTTTTCTTATTTTCCTTTCTAAAACTAAAACTCTTACGTTCCTGCCCCGCATAGCGGCGGGAGCCGAAATCCAAATCCTGGATTTATTCCCTCTCTTAAGATAAGAGAGGGATAGGGTGAGTTATAAAATTTAATTATAACTCCTCCCAGCCTCCTCTTATAATAAGAGGAGGAGTAAAATCTGGATTCCGGGTCCCCGCCCGGAATGACAACGCGGAGATAATAAGTTAAAATTACCTTAAATAATAAAACATCTCCTCCCTCTCCTCAGTTGAGGAGAGGGTTGGGGTGAGGTGGTGTTTATATATATGAAAAGAGTTATCCATTGGCTATTAGATATTCTCTTTCCAAAATATTGTTTGGGCTGCAACAAAGAAAACTCTTACCTCTGCAAAGATTGTTTTGCCGCTATTCCTATACTACAAAACGCCCATTGTTTCCTTTGCGGCCTTCGCTCGCCCACCGGGCACGTCTGCAAAAAATGCAAAAATAAATTTCACCCGGCGCTCAGCGGACTGCTGATAGCATCCAACTGGAATAATCTTTTATTGCGCCAAATAATTTATAAATACAAATATAGTTTTATCAAAGAACTTTCTCAACCGCTTTCACAAATTATAATAAAATTTCTTTTAAATTTGAACTTCATACTTCTTAATTCTCAATTCATAATTATTCCCGTTCCTCTGCACAAAAGAAGACTGCAATGGCGCGGCTTTAATCAAGCCGAACTATTAGCCCAAGAAATAAGCGGGTTTTTGGGTATTCCGATTAATAATCAAATCTTAGAACGCGCACGCTACACTCTCCCCCAGGCAGAGATAAAAAGCAAGCAAGAGCGTTATCAAAACATAAAAAACGTCTTTAAGGTCAATGAAAAAATTAATAGCACTTCCTTAAATAATCCCTTAAATATAAAAAGCAAAATTATAATTTTGATAGATGATATTTGTACGACCACTTCCACGCTTGAAGAATGTGCCAAAACTTTGAAACCTTTAGGTCCCAAGGAAATTTGGGCATTAGCAATAGCAAGGGGCTAAATTTTTTGATTGCCTGCTGCTAAAATCAAATTGACTGAAAACAGCTAAAATGATAAAGTTTTAATATCAGGAGGTCCCCGAAAAAGTCTTCTTGTGTCATTCCCGCGAAACTTGTCCTCGACCGCGATCGGGGAGCGGGAATCCAGTTCCCTCTCTTAATATAAGAGAGGGGCAGGGTGAGTTATAATTCATAACTCCTCCCAACCTCCTCTTATAATAAGAGGAGGAGAAAATCTGGATTCCAGGTCAAGCTTGCCCCGTACCGCGATACGGGGGCCGGAATGACAGGGTTTTTTAAGGATCTCTATTTCTTCTGCTGGAGGGTTGCGCCGAATGGCAAGGCAACGGTTTGCTAAACCGTATCCCGCTAAAAACGGGATTGTGGGTTCGACTCCCACACCCTCCGCTTTCTTCGCGGAACCAACCTGTTATGCAGCATTATAGCCCTATCGGATAAGCGATATTTCGTATCGGATAGCTTAAAAGGAACTGAAATGGACGGCCGCCCCGTTGAAAAGCGATGGGTTGGCAGAGCGGACGAATGGGACGGTCTTGCCACCCTGCGGGTGGTCACCCGAAGGGTGAAAAACTTACGGTGGGATGGCTGAGCGGTTGAAAGCGCCAGTCTTGAAAACTGGTATCCCTTCACGGGGACCGTGAGTTCGAATCTCACTCCCACCGCTTTCTTACGGGGTCTTGCGAAAAACCGTTAGACCCAAGGGGTATCTGTCATTCCCGCCCCGCATCAATGTGCGGGGTAAACTCCAGCGGGAATCCAGTTCCCTCTCTTAATATAAGAGAGGGGCAGGGTGAGTTATAGTATTGCCAACGGCGCAAATACATGCGAATCATAACTCCTCCCAACCTCCTCTTATCTTAAGAGGAGGAGAAAATCTGGATTCCGGCTCAAGCACGGAACGACAAATCGGTCGTCCAACTGCACCAAAGCTGCGGGGTAAAATTATTTCATAATAATCTAACAGGGTGGAAATCTCGCCCTGCTAATCTATGGAAAATATCAAACCAAAAGATAATTCCACTTTAATCAGCTGGACCGCTCCCGAGTTTATTCGCTATGAAAAAAGCAAGGGCTGGTTTGCCGCTTTTTGGTTAATCAGCGCGGCTTTTGTTATTGCTTCTTTGCTGATGGAAAATTATCTTTTTACTTTAATAATTTTTCTGGCGGCTTTTTTAATTTATGTTCAGGCGATGAAGCGTCCGCGGAAAATTAATTTTGCAATTTCAGACGAAAAAATAATTATAGACGGAAAAGAATATTTATATAATGATTTTATGTCTTTCTGGATTTTTGAAAAACCGGAAATAAACTATCTAAGTTTATTAAGCAAAAAGATGCTGCAGCCGCAAATCCATATTCCCCTGGCGGAGCAGGAACCGGAAAAAATCCGCCAAGCTTTAAAAAAATTCATCCCGGAAAAAGAACAGAAAGAATTACTGCTTGACGCAATTACCAAAAAATTAAAATTTTAACCCCTCGCTTGAAAATAAGTCCCCGTAGCTCCCGCCCAATGGGCGCCGCCTTTGGCGAGCCTCGTCCTTGAAGGCGGGAGGCTCGCCCCGATATAACATCGGGGCGGCAACGGACAGAACATGAGTCCCGAAAATTAAAAATTCCTGATTTTATAATTTTCGAGGATCCGCGATTTTCTTTCAGAAAATCGGGACTTGCGGAACCCCGTACCAAAAATTTGTCCCTATAGCTCAACGGATAGAGCGCAACCCTGCGGAGGTTGAGATAGAGGTTCAATTCCTCTTAGGGACGCAAAGGTGTGGGGGTGAAATTCCTCGTGGGGGCACAAAACTATAAGAGAAATACTCTAACGCTGAAACGATTGATGCTATAATATAATCGTTATGAAATCAACAACTCAAATCGCCCTATTCAAAGGCAAAAAAATCAGAAGAGTCATTCATAATAACGAATGGTGGTTTTCGATTATTGATATTATTGAGACCCTGACTAACACGGGAAGACCAAGAAAATACTGGAATGATCTTAAAAAGAAGCTCTTAAATGAAGGGTATATTCAGTTGTCCGAAAAAATCGGACAACTGAAACTTAGATCGTCTGACGGAAAATTCTATGTAACTGACTGCGCCAACACCGAAACAATGTTTCGCATAATTCAATCCATCCCGTCGCCAAAAGTTGAGCCTCTTAAACGATGGCTCGCGCGAGTTGGCTATGAGAGAGTCCAAGAAATAGAAGATCCGGAGCTGGCGACTAAGAGAACCAGGATACCTTATAAACTTAAGGGTTATTCTGACGATTGGATTAGAAATGGATTCTTGGTTGCTCTCGACCGATTAAAATTAAACTTGACTTTAACTATTATCGGACTATAATCTATATATGGATAAAAATCTAATAAAAAGAGGAATATTGGAAGAATTAAAGCGCCATTTGGACAAAAAAGAGATAACTCTTTTAGCCGGTCCGCGCCAGGCGGGAAAAACCACGCTTATGAATATGATGAGGCAGTATTTGGCACAAAATGGCCAAAAGACGCTTTTTTTAAATTTGGATTTTGAAGAGAACAAAAAATATTTTGTTTCGCAAGGCGCTTTGCTTAAAAAAATAGAGCTGGAATTTGGCAAAGAAAAAGGATTTATTTTTATTGATGAAATCCAAAGAAAAGAGAATTCCGGAGTCTTTTTAAAGGGCATCTATGATTTTGGCTTACCGCATAAGCTGATTGTTTCCGGTTCTGGCAGTCTCGAGTTAAAGGAAAAGATTCATGAGTCCTTGGCCGGCCGCAAGATGATTTTTGAAATTAATCCTATTTCTTTTAGCGAATTTGTTGATTTTAAAACCGATTATCGCTACAGCAAGCGGCTTTTGGATTTTTTTGAAATAGAAAAGGATAAAACTTCCGCTTTGTTGGATGAATATATGAATTTTGGCGGATACCCTCGGCTGATTTTGGAAGAAACAGCAGGCGAAAAAACAAGGATAATTGATGAAATTTTTAAGAGTTATTTAGAAAGAGATATTTCTTATTGGCTCGGGGTTGAAAAGACAGAAGCATTTGCCGGTTTGGTCAAAATATTAGCCCAGCAAACAGGCGGTTTAGTCAATTACGCGGAATTGTCCGGGACCCTCGGCATCTCATATCAGACCGTAAAAAATTTCCTCTGGTATTTGGAAAAGACTTTTATTATCCGAAAGGTCGCCCCTTATTTTAGAAATAAACGCAAAGAAATAACAAAAACTCCAATATTTTATTTTGTTGATTTGGGTCTTAGAAATTATAGTCAAGGCATTTTTGGCCGGCCGGACGTCAGCCAGACCGAGCTTGGCCTTATTTTTGAAAATTTCGTTTTTAATATTTTAATGGAAAAATTGCGTTTCACCGGGATGTCTATCCATTTTTGGCGGACAAAAGAAGGGGCGGAAGTCGATTTTGTGGCGGATTCCGGGAAAAGTTTACTGCCGATTGAAGTAAAATTCCAGCAATTCAAGGAGCCGAAAATTGAGCGCTCGTTGCGAAGTTTTATTGAAAAATATCAGCCGGCCCGGGCTTTAATCATAACCAATGGTTTTAAACGCGATTTACCTATCGGAAAAACAAAAGTGGAATTTCTGCCTTTTTGGGAAACGCTTGACGATAATTTCAAATGAAAATTAATTATTTTGTTTGTAAATTGTAAGTTTTGTTTATGTTTGAAAAACACTCCTTCGCCATTGTCGCTGTCGGTGTTATTCTCTTCCTCGGCCTTATCGCCGGTCTTTTGTGGTTCACCCTTTCCAATCAATCGGGCGAATTGGGTAAAGACTTAAATCTTCAGGCCGATATTGCTTTCATTCTGGATAAATATGCTCAAGCGCCTCAGGAAATCAAAAACAGCTATCAGGTTGAAGGCGCGGCTCTGGTTCAGCCGCCCCCAGACGAAAACGGAGTCAAGGTTGAAATAAAAAGCGGCGTGGCTTCAAATTCTGCCCCTTCTGTGCAGTTTTCCCGCTGGGACGGGGAAGTTAAATTAGAGATTAAGCCAGTTCTTTCTTCTGCTGAGCTAAAAGATAAGACCCTTTCTTTTAAAAACGAAAAGATAAAAATAGCCACGGCCAAAACCGACTACCGGTTCTACGAGCTACCCAAAGACAAGGTTAACGCCGAAGGCGCCTATGAAATAGACGCTGTGTTAAAAGAAAAACCAGCCAGCAACGTTATCTCCTTTGACATAAAGACTGAAAATCTTGATTTCTTCTACCAGCCGCCCTTAAATCAGGAAAATCCTCCCCAACCCTCCCTAAAGGGAGGGAGTTCCCCTCCTTTAGGAGGGGTTAGGGGAGATTTATCCTGTACGGAAACCGATTGTTTTGACAAAGATGGTAAAACGGTAACTCACCGCCCTGAAAACGTAGTTGGCTCTTACGCGGTTTATTACAAGGACGGAGTTTCGGGCGACTACACAGCCTTGGGTGGAAAAAACTATATGGCTGGCAAAGCGTTTCATATTTATAGACCGCAAATAATTGACGCGCAAGGAAATAAAGTCTGGGGTGAATTGAGTGTGGACACGCAAAATAACAAATTGGCAATTGCTGTTCCGCAGGATTTTCTGGATAAAGCGGCTTATCCAGTAATCGTTGACCCGACTTTTGGATATACAACCCAAGGTTCTGGATGGGGGGGGGATTGGACTACAAATCAAGCTGTGGGTTCTTTCTTGAATACAACAGCTTCAGTAAATGGCGATGTTGATAGCATAAGTATTGCTGTTTATGCTGGTTCAGGCAATATGAAGGGATTTATTGTTAATGCAAGCACATTAGCAATTTTAACAAATGGTGTATCTCCCTCTGCTTCAATAGCAACTGGATGGAATACAATAAATTATTCCACTAAACCCTCTGTTGTAAATGGAACGACTTATTCTCCTTGGGCTGTATTTTCAGTGCCAAGTGGAGGTATTAGTCATTATAGAGATAGTGGAACTTCTGGAGATAGTAAATATGAAACAGACAATAATTATACAACTCCCACAAATCCATCTTCGGTATCAAATTCTACTAACAAATACTCCATCTACGCCACCTATACGGCGGCGGCAACGGCGCGGGACACAACGGGCGCGTCCGTCTCCATCGGCTCCAACACCATTTTCAACCGCAACGTCGTCTTCCGCGCACCGGGAGTGGCGGCGACGGCTGCTTGGGCCTGCGGCAACACTGTTGTTTCCGGCATTGACGGCTTAACCTATGGCACGGTTACCGGCGAAGACGGCAAATGCTGGCTGGACCGCAATCTTGGGGCGATACAGCTTCCCACCGCCTACGGCAACGGCACCGGTTACGGCAGTTTATATCAATGGGGCAGATTATACGACGGCCATCAGGCCACCACCAGCAGCAGCTATATCGGCACAGACGTGGTTACTACCGCTACCGCCGTTTCAGCTCCCTATACCGCGTATTTCATCGCCACCAGCACCAGCCCTTACGACTGGCTTAACCAGCAGAATAATAATCTTTGGCAAGGCGTGAACGGGACAAATAACCCCTGCCCGTCCGGTTTCCGTTTGCCCACGCAAGCGGAATGGAACGCCTGGACGATTGCCGCGGGAATTAAAACCTGCAACGGCACTCCCACTGATTGCCGGCAAGCCGCTTATAACACAAGCTTAAAACTTCCCGCAGCCGGCGCCCGCTATCGCGCCGATGGCTCGCTTGGCAATCAGGGCTCAGACGGCCTCTACTGGTCCAGCAGTCCGTACAGCACCTACGCCTACGATCTCGGCTTCGATGCGTCCAGCGTGAATCCAGCCTATTACACTTACCGCGCCTACGGCTTCTCGGTCCGTTGCGTCAAGGATTGATTCTCCAAAGGCTAAGCCTTTGTTTGACGCAATTTATGAATTTGATAATATAAAACTATGATTAAGAAAAAGGCGGCAAAAAAGGCAACAACAATTGATACTTTGGCCAGAATGGTCAGCAGAAGGGGAAAAGGTGTCAGGTATGCTCTGTAGAAAACATCTGTTTTCTGATATAATATCTGTATATGACTATATCAAAATCTCCTCTGTCTATGGCTCGGGTGGCTTACGCCGCGGCACGGCGCAGCTTGCCGGCCTACACTCATCCCAAAAGCCCGAAGAAATTTACTCAGTCTCAATTAGCCGCCTGTTTGGTGCTGAAAGAATTTTTTAAAACTGATTATCGGGGCATTGCCGCCATCATAGAAGATTCCTCCGATATCAGGACAATACTTGAACTTAACCAAGTGCCGCATTTCACCACATTGCAGAAATCAGCGCGGCAGCTCTTAAAGAAACGGATAATCAAGAAGCTCCTTAAGGGCATTCTATCAATCGCACACGAACAAAAACTAATCAGTTCTAAGGTGCTTCTGGCCGCCCTGGACGGCAGCGGATTTGAATCTCATCACGTTAGCAGATACTTCGTTCAACGCAGAGGCAGGACAGTCAAAAACGAGTATCAAACCTCTCATTATCAGCGTTTTCCCAAGGTGGGCATTGTTTGCGACACCAATAATCACCTTATTCTATCCGGCATCCCGGAACGCGGACCGAAGTTTGACCGCACCCATTTTAAACCGGCGATATTGGAGGCTGTCGCTCAAGCACCGATCCATACGCTGTTGGCTGACGCCGGCTATGACGGCGAACAGAATCATATCTTTGCCCGAGAGCAATTACGCGTCAAATCCATTATTCCTCCTTTATCAGGCAGAAAAACCGTAAAATTACCAAGCACCCATTATCGTCGTCTCATGGCTACCAGATTTAACAAAAAAGCTTATGGTCAGCGTTGGCAGGCAGAAACTGTTTTCAGTATGCTGAAACGTAATCTGGCCAGCTTCCTGCGTGCGCGGACATTTTGGAGCCAATGCCGGGAAATTATGCTTCGTCTCTTCACGCACAATGTGGCTATTGTGCTATCTCGGTAAAAACAGATGTTTTCTACAGAGCATGCCTGACACCTTTCTTTTCTAAATGTATATTGACTCCCCTATCCAATCTATCGGCCGCATTTCACCCGCTTACCAAAAGCGGCTTTTAAAGCTCGGGATTAAAAATCTCCGGGATATTTTTTTTCATTTCCCCCGCCGCTATGACGATTTTTCAAACATCGTGCCCATTGCCCAATTGTGCCTCAATGAAACAGCCACAATTCAAGGCAGAATTGCTGAAATAAAAAATATCAAAACCTGGCGCAAAAGAATCTATATCACAGAGGCATTTGTGCAAGACTCAACCGGAACAATCAGGGCGGTCTGGTTCAACCAGCCGTTTTTAGCCGACACGCTTAAAGAAGACTCACTTGTTAGTCTTTCCGGAAAAGTCAGCCTTGACGACGATCTATATTTTTCTAATCCTGCGTACGAAAAGCTAACTACTAACTACAAACTACAAACTACAAATCAGCTCCGCCACACCGGCCGCCTTGTGCCCGTTTATCCGGAAACCGCCGGGCTTTCCTCCCGCTATTTGCGCTATCTGATACAAATTTTTTCGCCCAATATTTCGCAAATAAAAGACTGGCTGCCGCCGGAAATCAAAAAATCACAGCGCTTGCTGGATATTGACGTTGCGCTGCGACAAATTCACTTCCCTGCTTCAACCAAAGCAATCCAACAAGCCCGCCGCCGTCTGGCTTTTGACGAATTATTTTTGATCCAGCTATTCACTCTGAAGCAAAAATTAAACTGGCAAAAAGAAAGTTCCCTGAAAATTTCTTTTAACGAACCTTTAATAAAAGATTTTGTTGCCAGTTTGCCTTTTAAATTAACCGACGCCCAGCGCCGTTCTGCTTGGGAGATATTGCAAGATTTGGCAAAAACCAGACCAATGAATCGGCTGCTTGAGGGCGACGTGGGTTCGGGCAAGACCGTGGTCGCAGCGATTGCAGCGCTTGAAGCGGCGCAGAGCGACCTGCAGGTCGCTCTGATGGCTCCGACCGAAATTCTGGCCCAACAGCATTTTAAAACAATCACAAATCTTTTGGCCGGTCAAAATATTACGATCGGGCTTTTAACAGGAAGCGAGGCAGTTGTTATAGATAACACAAATCCTCTCTCGCCCTCCCTAAGGGAAGGAAACCCCCCTCCTTTAGGAGGGGTTGGGGGAGATTTTAAAAAATTAAAAAAATTAAACCTATTAGAATCGATCTCCTCCGGTCAAATCAAAATTTTAATTGGCACCCACGCGCTTATCCAAGAAAAAGTCAGCTTTGATAAACTGGCGTTAGTGATTTTGGACGAACAGCATCGCTTTGGCGTTGAGCAACGGGCAGCCCTGCAAAAACTTGTAGTAAACATGGAAGACGGTTCAAAAACCTCCATCCCCCACCTGCTTTCTATGACCGCCACCCCCATACCGCGAAGCTTGGCTCTGACAATTTATGGCGATTTGGATATTTCTATTTTGGATGAAATGCCCGTTGGCCGACAAAAAATTATCACCGAGATTATCGCGCCCCAGAACCGCCAAAGAACCTATGAATTTATCAGACAAGAAATAAAACAAGGCCAACAGGTTTTTGTGATTTGCCCGAGGATCGAAATCGCGAATAATCACGAATTAGCCACAAATGACACAGATATTCGTGAAATTCGTGGTTCATTTGTGGACATTAGCGATGTAAAGGCAGTCAAAGAAGAATATAAAAAATTATCCCAAAAAATCTTCCCTGATCTTAAAATCGGCATGCTTCACGGCAAAATGAAGCCGAAAGAAAAAGACCAAATTATGCGCAATTTCAAAGACGGCCAGACCGATATTTTAGTCTCAACTTCAGTGGTAGAGGTCGGTATAGACATACCCAATGCCACGGTTATGATGATTGAGGGCGCCGAGCGCTTCGGACTAGCCCAGCTGCACCAATTCCGCGGCCGGGTGGGCCGGGGCGCTCATCAATCTCATTGCTTCCTATTCACCGAATCTTCATCCGCAAAAACCAGCCAGCGCTTGAAAGCCATGATTTCGGCTAAAAACGGCTTTGAGCTGGCCGAAAAAGATTTGGCTATCCGCGGTCCGGGCGAATTTTTCGGCACCCGCCAATCCGGTTTGCCGGATTTATCAATGGCTTCGCTGGCAGACATAGATTTAATAAAACAAGTGCGCCTGGAAGCCATCAAGCTTCTTCAAAAAGATCCCGCACTTAAAAATTATCCCCTGCTTGGCCAAGAGCTTAAAAAATTCCAAAAAACGATTCATTTGGAATAATTCTTGCATTTTTTTATCTCTTATGTTATAATTTTAAAAGCTAATTCTGTTGTTAAAAAACCAAACAGAGGAGGAATTGAGGAACAATGAAAAAGCTAGAGTTTCCGGATTTTGTTGAATTCAAGCCGCCGCTCACCGGCATTTTGCGCCAAACTGGCCAAAAAGTAAAAATTACCGGCTATTTCCCTTCTTATCCGCCAAAGTTCCAGTATGAAGAAAATGGCACCAGAGGTAAAGCTGCCACCGCGGAAAAATTGGAGGTAGATGAAGAACAAATCTTTATCAGCCAAAGTTTTCCTGCTAAACCAGTAATAGAAAAAACCGGTCCCAGATTATCTGACCAAATGCAAAAAAAGATTGAACGGGCGCTTAATCAGGAACAAGAAAAGGTTGAGCAAGAGCTCGACGCGACTCAAAAGAATTTGCGAAAACAGCTTAAAGATTTTCCGAAGATCTCCACCACTCATCTGGCCGACAGCGCGCCCGACGCCTCGCCCGCGGCGCTGCTGAACCAAAAAATCCAAAACTGCAAAAAGCGTCTTTGGAAAATCAATATGGCGCGACTGCGGTTAAGGATTGGACTTTATGGTCTTTGCAAACATTGCAGAGAAAAAATCTCCTTGTCTCGGCTTGAAAAAATTCCATTTGCCGACACCTGCGCTAAATGCAAGCAAAGCCACCATTTTTCCTACAACCGTTCTTACAACAAAAACTAACAAACTACAACAAAAATTAACAAAAGGCACCCCCAAAAGGTGCCTTTTCTCTTTTTTTGAATATCGTCCCTTAATGCCTTTCTTTCGGCGTCACCCAAAAACCCATATAGCGGCCAAACATCAGCCGCGTTTGCGCCTCAAGTCCGGGCAGGGCGCCAAAAATTATAATCGTCACCGGCATCAAAGCCCATTGGATTATCATAAAAAAATATCTAAAAAACTCGTGCTTTTGCGGCCGCGCCGGCAACAAACTGATGCCATAAATGGCCGAGGAAACCAAGCCCACCATCGCCAAAGTCATAATGATTCTGGTGATTTGGGGAAGGTTGTAGGAAAGCAGCATTAAATTGAATTTCTGCCCGCCCAGAAACAAAGGCAGCCAGCCCAGCAAAAAAATAATCAGGGCGTTGGTGCCCCAGGACCAAAAACCCTCAAGGTGATTAAACGCCCAGTATAATTTTGTCTTGCGCGGAATACTTTTATTCTGCCAGAAGCCAAAAAGCAAAAAGGGAATGTTTTCCGCTCCCCAGCCCCAGCGGCGCTGTTGCTTGTAAACATTAACCGCAGTCTGCAAAATATTGCCTGCCAGATTGGCATCCATGGAAACCGGATAATGAAGCGGCGCCACCTTGTAGCGACCATTATAAAACAGCAGCGACTGCCAGAAAATCCGCGAATCTTCGGAAACATTTTTAGTGGACCAAAAATCCATTTCCACCAAAGTTTTAAAGTTCATGGCGTGCGAGGAAAACGTGGCCAGGCGTTCGGGCCGTTCCTGCTGCATCATATGCCAGAAAGTGCCGCTTTGCGCCACCACCCGTGAAAAAGAAGGCGCGTCCCAGATATTATTGTTAAAAACCGGAACCGGCTGAAAGCTGGTATAAATTCTGTCGGGCGTATTTAAAAAAACATAAGTCAGGCGGCTAAAATATTCTTTATAAACAACGGTGTCAATGTCAAAAACCGATACTAAAATATTTTCGTAAGGAATGCCCAGTTTGTCAATGATTTTTTCTTTAACCTGGCGGCCGGCCCAGGTTTCGTTGGAACCCTTGCCCGCCATTTCCCCGACAATGGTGGAGGGATGGACAGTTACCAAAAACTTAAAAAAATTCTGTCCGTACTTTTTGGTAATTTTTTCCGCTGTCAGCACCGCGTCTGTTCCCCCTCGCTCCTCAATAGCCAAAACTATCATCATTTTTTCTTTGGGATAGTTTGCCGCCAGCAGCGATTCAAAAGTTTCCGCCACCACCTCGTATGTTTCTTTATACATCGGCAAAATTACCAAATGATGTATTTGCCGCCAATCAATTTCGCTTTTGCCCTCGTTCTTTTTTAGCTCTTCCAGCCAATCTGTTTTCATTACTTTTCTCATTTTGGAAAAACTTGAACGCAAATGCAAAGACAAAAACAGAGTTTTTAGCAGCCAATAAATATCAAAGGCAATAATAAAAAAAGCGATCGCCACCGGCGATGCCCAAGATAAAAAAATGACGCTAAGCAGCGTCCCCCAGGCCAGAAGCCCGGGCAATATTTCAAAAAATCGATAAACTCGACGTTCCTTATCGTTTTCTATTTCGCCAGCATAGCCGATTTTAATATATTGATTTTTTTCCATTGCTATTTTTTCTAATGACTATCAGGCGCCGCAAAACCAAATCATTTTTTGTCTTCATAAAATCCCCTTCAAAATCAAACCAAACTCGTAAAAAATCTGATCTTTTCATTTTTCTTATTCCCGCGATCTCGGGATCTTGCATATAGATATAATTTTTATCGAGCTTCACTACAACGCTGAAATGTCCTTCAGAATAATCATTATACATTGAAAACCAGTCCACCATAGGCGGGATTTTTTTATCCAGATAATATTTGATGTCATCGAAAATCGCGTCATCTTTCAATTCAAAAGAAAATCCCAAAGATACAGCCGCGCGTTTAATGCCTTCGGGCGAAATTCCATCTTTGGCATTGGCGCCGGTTAATTTTTCCAATTCCGCCTCGCTTCTTTGTAAACCAAAATAATCCAGCACCATCTTCAAACTGGCCACACCGCAAAGTCCGGCTTTTTGTCTATGGGGTTTAACTGGCAGCATAAAAGAATAAATCTGGTAGCGCTACGGGGAATCGAACCCCGATTAGCGGCTTGAAAAGCCGCTGTCCTAACCGTTAGACGATAGCGCCAATCTTAGCTTGGCTTAACCCGCGCTTAGCGCGGGGCCAAAATTCACCAAAATAAAGAGGGCATAAACCTTATATTTTGACTTCATTCGGACGATATGCCTGCTGGCGCATCGTCCTCGTTAGTCAAAATAATAACAAATTTTGGGCAAAAAATCAAATTAAAGAAAAAGGGCGGAGTTTGGCTTCCAGCCAAACTCCGCCTCGGTTTTATGCCAATCATAATAGCATATATGCTTCTTTGATTGGCTTGAGCACTTTTGAAAGACCGCTATGACTGTCTTTCAGCATTATTGCGGACCTACCTAAACAATCGGCCACCATTTGGCAGACCGGCTCAATAAATCCAACGCGCGCCTCGGCAGCTGCCAATTTTAAAAAATCACTTTGTATGGCGAGTAGCTTCTGTAAACATAATACCCGCCTGCCATTGTCTAGACCGTTGGCTTGAATATTATACAAAAAATTGTCTAATACCCACTGCCGCTTTTTTACATCAAATGCAACTTTAACCCTTTCTAATATTGCTCTTGCCAATAAAAGACTGCTGTCTTTTATTGCTTTACTAGCCGCTTCCAAATCGCTGATTGTGAAAGATGCCCAACGGTCAAATGGCCTTAGCTCCGTAAATGGCCTTAATTGGCTGGATACGATAGACACTTTGTCACTCAGCACTTTTTGCTGTAAAGCGGTCGTTCGCCCCCTCGTCAGCGCTGAATGGCGCATCCACAGTTTTAATTGCGTTTCCAGCTCCTTAGACAACTGACGAAAACGCATATCAATTATCGCCAGTCCCTGCTCGCGGCCGGAAAAAACCGCCAGCCAGGCATAGATGGCTTGCAGCCGTTCTCTCAACCGGTCGCTAAGGGCCGTTGTCCGAGCGAGCGCCGCTCCGACATTTATCCGGCCGTCGGCATCAAGAATCAAAAAAGATATCTGGCTATAACCCTCCTGCGATTCTACTTTAAGGGCACGCCCCAAAACAAAACCAACCTGCAGTATTTTTTCCTTAAAATCATTCTCCAAATCTTCCCAGCGAAAAAAGTCCTTGGTAATAATCTTTTCGCGCAGTTCTTCCTCAATAATCTCTTTAATTTCTTCATACCGCGGGATGTATATTTTATAAGCGCCCCGCTGCGCTAAACGCAAGCCGCGGCCAGCCGAAGTAATACCCTCATCAAACCGAGAAAACTTCCGCTCGCCCGGTTTCCATCTTTTTTTTGCCCGCTGAAAAGGCGTTTTAGCCGGCTCCCCTTCTTCCTCCCAGCGCTGGATATAGACCCGCCGATGGGCGTCACTATAGATGCCTGAAGTCCCAGCTAAACGCCAAACCTTTACTTGTTTCCCTTTATATACAATATAATCACTTGCGCCCATGAGATACGAAAAAAACTGCACCAATGAGTTCATTTTTCCCTCCTTTAGGCGATCTTTATTTTAAAGGACGCAGAAACTATACCAAAAAACCAAAAAAATAGCAACCCCGCCATTGACGGGGTTGGGTTAGGGCTAAAATGAGGTTTGGTAACTCTAAAAATCTATTTTTATGTTCGCCGGCGCGGCTTAATTGACCGCAAAGCGGCTGCCAGCATTTGTAGCTGAATTTTTTCTGTTTCCCGAGGATCTGCCGAATTCAGCGGTCGCGTCCTGGTTTCGATGGAGATAAAACGCTTTTTATTCGCGAACCAAGCCGAGAGAGAACCGTCTTTTGGCACCCCGGGATTTTGCCAGACGACACTGAATCCGCCAGAAGATAGATTTTTGAAATCTTCTTCCTTGGTCACGATGAAAAAATCTCTTTCGCCTTGCGGATTAGCTAAGACGTACGCTCTAGCAAACTCCTTCAGATCGCCGTCAATAAATGACCTAACAGAGAATTTCGGTTTGCCGTTATTGTGAAGAGAAATAACAGCTTTAAACTTCTCAAAAAACTCCCTGATCGGCCAAAAAACCTTGGACCGAAAATCAAGATATAAGCCATAGCTTATATCTTTGGCAAGTTGATGAGTCCAAATCCGATTAGGATCAAACTCAAAGATTCTCTCCGGGCTGCCGTTTTCCGGCGTGCTGCTGAAAATAACTAAGCGTTTTTTGCCATTAAAAACTACCGCTCCACATCTAAGCGCTTGTCGCGCGCGCAAGCATACTTCCCTCGCTGGCCATTCGTCGCCGTGCAATGCCAATAAACAGAACTCCTCCTTGCCGGGGTAAAGCGTGAAAATTTCTGCCATTCTTCACCTCCACAAATATATTTTAATTTTAAAAAACAAATCCCCGCACCTTGGACTCATTCCCCCTCTTACAAGGTGTGGGGATAAAAAGAACTTCCCGAGGGAACTCTATTTTTATTTTATCAAAAAATTGAAAAAAATCAACAGATACGATAAGATTAAAACGCTTTTATGCGTATTTTAGCCATTGAAACCTCCTGTGATGATACGGGAGTCGCTATACTAAAATATGATAAAAACAGCCCGCCCGAACTGCTGGCTAATTTGGTTTCCTCGCAAATTAAAATCCACGCGCCGTTTGGCGGCGTCGTTCCAATGCTGGCCAAGCGCGAACACCAAAAAAATTTGGTGCCGCTTTTGCGACAAGCATTAAAAGATGCGGGCCTGCTCTCACCTAATGGTCCTTCCGAGCGTAGCGAGGAATCTCGCCCGAATGGGCGATCCCGCATTCGCGGGAGATCCTTCGTCCCGCTCCGTGGGACTCAGGATGACAAAATCGTCAAAAATATTTTTGACCGAGAACCGGAACTTTTGAAAAAACTGAGGCCATTTTTGAAAAAATATCAAAAACCGGATATAGATGCTCTTGCCGTGACAATCGGGCCGGGACTGGAGCCGGCGCTTTGGGTCGGTGTCAATTTTGCGCGGGTGCTTGGCTATTTTTGGAATCTGCCAATAATACCGGTAAATCATATTGAAGCGCATATTTGCGCTAATTGGCTTATGCCAATTAGCGCAAGCTCAAATGTCAAAGCTCAAATGCCAAAACTAATTTTTCCTGCTATATGCTTGGTGGTGTCTGGCGGACATACCCAGTTAATTTTAATTAGGGAAGAAAAGGGCGGGCGCAGCTCCGAACGAAGGGCGGCGCCCGAAGGGCAGGGCTGGAGTGGGTGCCCAAAAGAGAGGAGCTGCGCCCGCCCAAATAAGTTTCCGTTTGTTTTCCAAATCCTTGGCGAAACGCGCGACGACGCGGCCGGCGAAGCCTTTGACAAATTGGCGAAGATGCTGAATTTAGGGTATCCCGGAGGCCCAATAATTTCGCGGGAGGCCGCGAAATTCAATTCTGAATTTAGAAATTCGAATTTCGAAATTGATTCAAAATTAAAAATTCAAAATTCAAAATTAGTCCTGCCCCGCCCGATGATTAATTCCGGCGATTTTGATTTTTCCTTCTCGGGCCTGAAAACCGCGGCTTTTTATCTGATTAAAAAATTAACGCCGTCTCAAATCAAAAAATTGACTCCGGCCATCTGTGTTGAATTTCAGCAAGCAGTTGTTGACGTGCTCACGGCTAAAACTCTTGCCGCGGCCAAAAAATATCAAACAAAAACAATTCTGCTTTCGGGCGGCGTAGCGGCCAACGACTTGCTTCGAGATAATTTGAAATTTGAGGTTTCCAACCTAAAATTAAATTTTTCCGCCCCGGCAAAAAATTTCTGCACCGACAATGCCGCGATGATCGCCCTGGCCGCTTATCAAAAAAATCAAAGAAAAGCTGGCTGGCAAAACCTGAAAGCTGACGCCAATTTGCGAATTTGATCCCGCACCTTTTGTGGATAATGAATTCCTGATATAATAATTGTACCTTACACAAAAAATTATCCTCTGCGAATGAATTTAGCTTTCTGCATAATTTTAGGCCTTCTGCCCAGTTTTATCTGGCTGATATTTTATTTAAGCAAAGACAGCCATCCTGAACCCAAAAGAATGGTCTTAAAAATCTTTCTCCTGGGAGCTCTGATGGGGCCTCTGGCCGCGGCGCTGGAGGGTTTGGCCGTGTGGGTATTTGAGCCGACCGTGGACTGGCGCCAATTTTTAATGATTTTCGACAAAATTGACTACCGGTATTTTTTAAATATTTTATTGTTCGCCCCGATAATTGAAGAATTGCTCAAATATTCCGTGGTTAGATGGCAAGTTCTGAAAGACCCCTCTTTTGACGAGCCGCTTGATGCTATGATATACTTAATAGTAAGCGCGCTGGGTTTTGCGGCGGTGGAAAATTTATTGAATGTTTTGTCGGCGCCAGACTTTAATTTAAAAATCGCTCTGTCGCAAGCCACTGCCCGTTTTTTGAGCGCCACGCTTTTGCACGTTCTGTCCTCGGGTCTGCTGGGTTACTTCTTAGCCTTGTCGCTGCTCAACTTTAAAAAAAGAAAGCTGTATTTATGGGTAGGAATTTTATTAGCTATCAGTTTCCATAGTTTTTATAATTTTATCGCCTGGCTTGTTCTGTCCAATGCCTTATACGCCGCGGCGCTGGCGATCCTGTTGATTTCTTTAACGATATTGATATTTTGGCAATTTTATCGCTTAAAAAAACAGCTATCAATTTGTAAAATTAATTAATAAGAATAGAAAGCGAATTTTGTCCCAAGGAGGGACTCGCGAATTTGAAACGAATATAAAATTGGTTTTAAATTCGTTAAAATTAGCTTTTATTCGCGATAATTATGAATAAAAAACCTTCGTTTTTGGAAAGATTAACCGGCGTTTTGGACGAAGAAGAAAAAGCGCAAAAAAATGACCTGCCGCAGGGCTTTGACCAGGAAGAACAGGAAGAAGAACAGGAAGAGCCGCTGGAAATAGAAAAAAATAAGCAAAAAAAAGCAAAAAAAATTATAATTCCGCCGGAAGAATCATCTTCCGACGCCAAGGATGAATGGCTGCCCGAATCAGAAGGCCAGCTGACTATTGATGTCTATCAGACTCCCTCTGATATTATCATCAAATCAACCATCGCAGGCGTGAATCCCGAAGACCTGGATATCACCATTACCAACGACATGGTGACGATTAAGGGCAAGCGCCAAAAAGACGAAGAAATTTCTACCAGCGACTATTATTATCAGGAATGTTACTGGGGGGCTTTTTCCCGTTCGGTCATCTTGCCGGTAGATGTGGAAGCGGAAAAGGCGGAAGCCTCAATGAAAAACGGCATTTTAACCATTAGCCTGCCTAAAGTAGAAAAAGTTAAAACTAAAAAGATAAGAGTCGTCAGCCATTAGGTTTTCTGCCTCCACGCCCGAAAGGATATAGGGATGTGCCGCCCCAAACAAGATTTGTATAAAAAAGCAGCCTTTCGGGGTTGCTTTTATGATATACTTAGATAAAAATATAGAAATACGCCTTTAATAAATTTAAATAGCTGTTCAAATTTTAACCACCTGGCATGAATTTTTTTTCTCACTACAAAATTACTGCAATAACTTTAACAATTGTCCTCTCTTTAATTCTGACAGCAGCGGCATTTTTTGGCACGCTGCAATTTATCAACTCCGACGAAATGATTCATGGTCTCAAAGTTGCCGGGATAAAAATCGGCGGACTAAATTTCGACGGCGCCAAAAATGTTTTAGAAAGGCGGCTTGAAGAATTTAAACAACAGCAAATTATCTTGATTTACAATGAGAAAACATGGCGATTTTCTCCTTCGGCTTTGGGCATCGGCTTTGACTTAGAAAAAACCGCAAATCAGGCGGCATTCTACGGACACCGACCCAATATTTTCTGGGGCGCCAAAGACCAGGCTGAATCGTTACTCTTTGGAAAAAATCTGCCAATGAGCTTAAGTTTCGACGCCGCCCAATTTGAGAAAATTTTGATTGAACTGAATTCTATAGAAAATCCGGCCACAAACGCCAAAATGGTTTTTGAACCAACAAAAGGAATTTTTACTATTTTACCCGAAAGCCAAGGAATGATGGTAGACCGCGACCGATTAAAAAATTCTCTTATTGAAAATTTTGAGCAGTTTTCAGACAGGCCTATAATTTTATCCTTAAAAAAAGACCAGCCCGAAGTAACGGCCAAAGCTCTGTGGGCG
Source organism: Patescibacteria group bacterium (assembly GCA_018818145.1). Taxonomy (GTDB): domain Bacteria; phylum Patescibacteriota; class Minisyncoccia; order Portnoybacterales; family GWB1-42-6; genus JAHIST01. Next base: position 1,219 of record JAHIST010000064.1, on the reverse strand, counting down.
GTTCGCTCCCAAGCCGAACAAATTATCAGCCAAGCCCCTTATTTTGTAAAAACAGGCTCCTTAAGCTGGCCCGTTGATTCACAGGAGCTGACGCAATGGATAAGCGCCTTGCCCAGCTCCGGCAGTCTGACCCTGGACGAAAAAGAAATAAAAGATTTCCTGTCCCAGATAGCCACTACTGTCAATGACGAACCTGTCAACGCCAAGCTGACGGTTGCCGACGGGAAAATAAAAGTTTTTGCCCTTTCCCAGGAAGGCCACACATTGAACATAGAAGCCAGCGCTAAAAAAATAATTAAAGGCGTTCTGGCCGGACAAACAAATATTGATTTGATAATAGACCCAATTGAACCGGAAATCGCCACCGAAAATATTGACAATCTGGGATTGACTTCGCTTATTGGTGTTGGCGAATCAAATTTTGCCGGCTCCTCGGCCAGCCGCCAGCACAATATTGCCCTGGCCGCTTCAAAATTAAACGGCTGGCTAATTGCGCCTGGCCAAGAGTTTTCTTTCAGCGAAAACATCGGCCCGATTGACGGCAAAAGCGGCTACCAGCTGGGACTGGTTATAAAAAATAAGCAAACCATTCCCGAATACGGCGGCGGAGTCTGCCAGGTTTCCACTACTTTATTTCGCGCGGCTGTTAATTCCGGCCTTAAGGTGACCGAGCGCTATCCCCACGCCTACCCGGTGCAATATTACAATCCCCCGGGCTTTGACGCCACGGTTTATCCGCCAAAACCCGATTTAAAATTTATCAACGACACTCCGGCCTATATTTTACTGCAGACAAAAATAGAGAAAACCAAATTAATCTTTGAAGTTTATGGCACTGCTGGCGACCGACAAGTCAAAATTATCGGCCCGACCATCACGCAGTCCAACCCCAACGGTTCGCTCAAAACGATTTTGACGCAGGAAATTTGGCGCGACGGAATTCTGGAACGCCAAGATATTTTTCTTTCCAGTTACAATTCGCCCAGCCTTTACCAGTCAGCCACGACTCCCTCTCCCTCCCCTTCGCCCAGCCCTTCTGCCTCGCCCTCCGCGACGCCCTCGCCTTCGCCCACTGCCGCCAATTAAATATTGCTTTTTAAAAATGCTTGCGTTAAAGTTTTTATGAGCGCGAAAATTGTCCTCGTGGCGGAACCCCGCACCAGAGCAAAAGCTCGGTGCGGGACAGGTTGGCAGATTTACCCCGCACTAATTTTGCTGG
>JAHIST010000063.1 GCA_018818145.1 Patescibacteria group bacterium | reverse complement strand
ATAAAGTCGCTGCAAAAATTTATAAAAATGATTATCTATACTGCGACGTTCCAGCCGGGCAAGGACCCGGGGATTCCTGCACCATTACCGTTGTGTTCGTCCAAACGCCGGCAATATAATCGCAGGCCGTGCCGTTTAGAATACAAAGAGAATTATTAGAAAAGATTAAGTTGCTTACTCCATCCCGGCCCATTGACCTGAAGTTGAGCGTGGTTATTGTTCCGGAACCCGAAACGCCGCCGCAAGAAACTCCCAGCCGCGTCAAGCCAAAAACTAGTCTGCCCGGCGAAGTTTCCCTCACCAGCATAGCCGTGCCGCAGCCCTGCGATAAAAAATTTCCTTCGGTCGTACTGACATATTCAACTAAGGACGAATCAAAACTAAGGTCAAAGCTGACCGCAAAAAGATTATTTGCCGAATTTATTTTCAAAGGCAGGAAAAAAGTTGTATTTTTTGGCACCGCTATGTTCGGAGGGTAAAAAAAGATCGTCTCGGCTAAAATAAAAAAAGGCAGAAATAAAATAATAGAAAGTAAAATTAGAAAATAAACCCTCTTGACCTTGAGAAACTTGATTGACCCCGTTAGAAACATGCCCCGCCCCGCAGATGCGGGGCTACGGTTGGGTAAAAATATAGATGACTCGTACGGCTGGGTTTTATACCCCGCCCCGTTAGATAGCAAACATCTAACGGGGCCCGCACGAGTTTCTAACGGGGTTGACTTTTTAAAAATATTGCTTAAAATAAGGTTATTGGGAGATGCCATTTTTGCGATTTTTAACTCATAGTCCTTTTAAAAAGATTAAAGTAAAAAAGAAGGCCTGTCAATGATTTTGGTGAAAATCAAAATACTGAAAAAGATGAAAGGGGGCTCTTATGAAAAGAAAATTTTTTTATTTGCTTTGTTGTTTTGTTTTTCTGCTCGCCTGCTCCGCTTTGATTATGCACTGCGGAGGAGGAGGCGGCGGGGGCGGCTCCTCTCCAACCGGACCGGCTACGTCAACAACTCCAACCTTCACCACCGCTGAATTAGTGGCGGCAGCGGGAACAAGCTCAACTTTCAAACTGGAAAAAGAGGTGGAGTTTTTCGTGTCTGAAGCTTACTCAAATGACGGCGGGACGACTTATACTATGGTCCTGAAATTCCGATTTTCTCCAAGCTCCTCCCAAAACGCCCGCGGTTTGTCGGCTTATGTGTTTTCCTTTCAACCAATCTCTGCCAGTTATTATCATCAAGACAAGTGGCAGACGCTGTGGGCCGGCAACTCCCCGGCCGGCGATCAGATACGAAAAGAAAAAAGTCTGCAATTACAAAATGACCAAATGATAGGCAGCTACCTAAACAGGTCTTATCAAGATTTGGGCGAGATAACCATCAAAATGCCCGCCCAAAACCAGCACAGTTTTGTTCTTTATCCCGTTACTCCCGAGATGCTTGGTATCTCTGGATAGTAAATAGCGCAAAAAATAAAAGCCGAGTTTGCGAATTTCGCAAATCCGGCTTTTTTATCCCCACACCTTTTCAAGGTGTGGGGATTTATTGAGTTGCGTTGCCAAAACGCAATCCTAATTCAATTAAATCAAAGCCATCAATTCGGTTAGCCCCGTCTTTTTTTATGTCAGCTTTTTGAAGGGCACTTGGCGGCCAGCCGCCAGAAATATAACTGCAACTGTTGCAGTCAAAATTAGAATGAACAACCGTCTGGCCAAAATAAAGGCCTAAAATAGTTAAATCGGCTCCATCAACCCGGGTATCACTCCAAGCAACTCCCGAGTTAAACATAATATCTCCGTTGATATTGCCGAATAAACTATATCCCGTAGTTATACCGCTTTCTGCGGTCGCGTTATAAGCCGTTACGCCAAAGTAAACAGCCGGATAGGCCTCGTTTGCTTCAAAGCAATAACACAGCTTATTGCCGACATCTATTGATGCAGCCGTTTTGTTAATCACTTCCAACTTATTATAACTCCAGTAAACTTTGTAGCCCGTCGCTCCGTCAGTATTCGCGTCCCACGCAATCTTTATGGTTTTTGCTTCTGCCTGGACAGGAAAAGACAAAAACCACATGCCGACAACAACAAAAACCAAATACCAAGCCTTAGCTTTCATCGTTTTCCCTCCTATATGTTTTTTAGAAGAACTGAGTCTCTATTTTGGAACATTCAGAAAAAAGAACTTTATTAAGACTTCTCTTTTTAAATTATAGCTCCTGCTTTCTATTGCGTCAAATTAATTTTCCATCTATCTTCCACAACGCTTTTTATATTTCTTAACGGCTCAACGATGCTCATCCGTTGAGCCGTTAAGAACCTGAATTTTAGTTTTACTTCCCGTGGCACTTCTTGTTTTTATTCCTGTGTGTCCGCAGAAATTTCTTTGGCCATATCGCTAAGAGATAAGCGCTGGAATCAATTACATTATTAAACCAAGCAAATTTTAGATTTTCCGTATTAATTTTATGAGTCTTACCATCCCATGGGTCGTTATACCAAAAATGTCTATTCCCGTATCCAGTAATGACTATAAAATGTCCCATTTTTTTGTCTCTATACCCAAAAAGCAAAGAAGCATTAACTGCAATAATAACTGGCATCCTTTTCTTCAAAAACTTCAGAATGTCATTGCTGTCTGGTTTTCTAATTTTCGCAATCCCGTGCGATAGTTCTTTCTCGTACGAAAAACATTCATAATCAAAACCCAACTTATCAGCATATTCGGCTAACCTTACCGTGCGGATACTATATTTTCTTAAACCACCTATCGCCTTTAAGATTTCCTTTTCTTTCTTATTTATACCGTAATAAGTCAGCACCATCCTAAGGGATGTCGGACCGCAAGTATTTTTAAGCGCTTTCAATGGTTTTATCTGTAATTTCATCATATTATCGCCCATGGAACTTTTTATCCTTCGACCTTGTCCATGATTGCGAAATGTCACTTACCGTGACGTTTCTTGAATTTATTCCCGCGTCCACGGGAATTATTTTCCAGTATAATCAAACCTTGGCACTTTCTTTCCATTTATTTCAACCTCTTCAGTAAACATTCTCAATGATCGTACCCATAAATTATGATCTCCATAGAGTGCTCGATAAACTACCAACTCTTCAAGTGTCTCGCTATGTTTGGCTATACCAATCATCTCGTATTCGTTCCCTTTGTAATGTCTGTATTTTCCTAATTTAAGCATATTATTTCCCATGACATTTTTTATACTTTTTCCCCGACCCGCCCAGCCTTCGCCAAAGGCTTCGGCGGGCTGCGCTTTCTTTTATTTTACTCTAAACATTTTTGCCACAGCAATGTTTGTATTTCTTCGGAGTCCCGTTTGGTTTTTTCGCTCCACACGAGCAGGGATCGTTGCGACCCACCTTCGCTCCGCTTCGCGGAGCTCCGGCGGGCAAGCCGATTTTTCCGCGTTGTTCCGCGCTCGCCCTGTTAGATGGCGCTCCGCGCCTATCTATCGGGGTAACTTCCGCGTAGTTCCGCGGTTGTGGCGTAATCGCCACTTTGAAAATCATCCCGACAAAATTTGACTGAATCGCGCCAAGCAGACGCTGAAATAAACGATGCCCTTCGTTTTTGTATTCCACCAGCGGGTCTTTTTGGCCGTAGGCGCGTAAACGAACCGAATCGCGCAAGTGTTCCATTTCATCCAAATGGTCCATCCAAAGCATATCTATTGTGCGCAGAAAAACGGCTTTTTCCAGCTGACGCATATTTTGCTCGCCGATTTCCTTTTCTTTTTTCTCATAGGCCACATTAGCCAAGCCAACCAGATAGTCAGTTAAGTCGTCTTTGGTTTTGGCGTCTTTCATGCCCTGCCTTGCCTCAATCGGCACCGGAAAAATCGTATTCAGATTTTCATAAATTTCTTCATAATTCCAATCGTCGCGAAAATCGCCGGGCGCGTGGAAAGAAATAATTTTTGAAATTTCCTGCGCCACCATTTCTTGAACCTGCTCCTTTAAACTGCCGGGCTCCAAAAGCTCACGCCGTTTGCGATAAATCGTCTCGCGCTGTTTATTCATCACGTCGTCATATTCCAGAACATGTTTGCGGATGTCAAAATTAAAACCTTCTATTTTTGCCTGTGCGTTTTCAATCGCCCGCGAAATCATTTTATTTTCAATGGGCTGGTCCTCGGGCACTTTTAAAATTTCCATCATGCGCTTAATGCGCTCGGGCGCAAAAATACGCATTAAATCATCTTCCAGCGAAACAAAAAACTGCGACGAACCTGAATCGCCCTGCCTCCCGGAGCGCCCGCGCAGCTGATCATCAATGCGCCGCGCCTCATGGCGCTCAGTGCCTAAAATATGCAGGCCGCCGGCTTTAATCACTTGGTCGTGTTTTAGTTGCCATTCATCTACATTGTCATTGCGAGGACCCCACATTTGCGGGGGACGAAGCAATCCCAAACTATTGTCACCGCCGCTGTTTTCCTCGGGATTGCCGCGCTCGTCCCGCGCGGCGCGGGACTCGCTCGCAATGACATTTTTTTCGGTCCTACCGCCCAATATAATGTCCACTCCCCGCCCAGCCATATTTGTTGCCAAAGTCACCGCGCCCGGCTCGCCGGCTTTGGCAATAATTTGCGCCTCGCGCTCGTGATTTTTGGCATTCAGTAATTCGTGCGCAATGCCCTCGCGTTTAAGCAAGGCGCTCAACAACTCGTTTTTTTCAATTGAAACCGTGCCTACCAGCACCGGCTGACCGGCTTGATGACATTTTTTTATTTCCCGACTGACGGCTTGAAATTTTCCACGCTCCGTGCGATAAACGCTGTCTGGCATATCAGCGCGAATCATTGGCTTGTTGGTAGGCACCGGCACCACCTCAAGTTTATAAACTTTGCTCATTTCTTCCGCCGAAGTTAGAGCCGTACCGGTCATGCCGGCCAATTTTTTGTACATGCGGAAATAATTTTGGAAAGTGATCGTCGCCAAAGTGCGCGATTCCCTTTGCACCTCAACTCCTTCTTTTGCCTCCAGTGCTTGGTGTAAACCTTCCGAGTATCTTCGGCCGTGCATCAGCCGACCAGTAAATTCGTCAACAATAATTATTTCGCCGTCTTTGACAACATAATCTTTGTCGCGCCTGAAAAGCGCCTGCGCCCGCAAGGCTTGTTCCAAATGATGGACATACTTGACGCCGCCTTCGGTATAGATATTTCCCAACCCCAGCATTTTTTCCACTTTTTCAATACCCGCTTCGGTTAAAATGGAAGTTCGCATTTTTTCGTCAATATTGTAATCCTCGTTTTCTTTGAGCTGCGGCACAATCCGTGAAAAAGTTTCGTAAAGCTTGGTTGATTCTGCGTCGGGCGCCGAAATAATCAATGGCGTTCTCGCCTCGTCAATTAAAATACTGTCTACTTCGTCTACTATGGCAAAATTGTGCCCCCTCTGCGCCATCTGCGAAAAATCTTCCACCATATTATCACGCAGATAATCAAAACCAAATTCGTTGTTAGTGCCGTAGGTAATGTCCACGCCGTAGGCTTCCCGCCGCGGCACTTGTTTTAAATTTTCCATTTCCACCGTAACTTCGTCTTTATCAAGTACTTTTAGTTCGTAAACATATGAAACTTCGTGCTGAATACAGCCGACCGACAAACCAAGGCTGTGATAAATCGCGCCCATCCAGTTGGTATCGCGCTTAGACAAATAATCATTGACTGTGACCACATGCGCGCCTTTGCCTTCCAGCGCGTTTAAATAGACTGCCAACGTCGCCGCCAAAGTTTTGCCCTCGCCCGTTTTCATTTCCGCAATTTTGCCTTCGTGCAGGACCATGCCGCCGATTAACTGCGCGTCAAAATGACGCTGGCCGATAGTGCGTTTAGCCGCCTCGCGCACTGCCGCAAATGCTTCGGGCAATAAATCATCCAAGGATTCGCCTTTGTTCAGCCGTTCTTTAAATTCCTGCGTTTTGGCTTTCATCTCTTCAATAGAAAAATTCTCGAACTGCGGTTCGAGTTTATTGATTTCTTCCACTCTTGATTGATATTGTCCGGCGACCCGCGATCCCGAATCGCCAAAAATTTTCGTTAATAATGACATTTCTGATTTGTCATCCCGGATCGTGTCCGAGATCTAATTCATCATCAAATTAAACTACCCCGCCGACGGAGCGGCGGGGATTTCTCTCCATCCGACCGTGGTGGTTACAAAAGTTTTTGCTGTTTGGCAAGCTTATCAAACCTATCTTTCTGCTCCCTGACATATTTGCGTATTTCATCTTTGGTGGT
>JAHIST010000062.1 GCA_018818145.1 Patescibacteria group bacterium | reverse complement strand
TTTACAAAAAATTATTTCTATTGCTGAACTTGTATTGGCGGCTTTGCTTATTATCAGCATTCTGCTACAGCAGCGCGGAGCCGGCACCTCGGCCATCATGGGCGGGGGCGGCGCTTCTTACTACACTAAACGCGGCTTTGAAAAAGCGCTTTTTTGGGCAACTATTGTTTTCGCGGCTCTTTTTATTTTGGCCGCGCTGGCCTCAATGATAATCACGGCCAGATACTAAAGTCTAACTATCCGAAAATATTTCTACTCTTATTGAAAAACCAAAAACCTTCCAGTGGCCAAATTTTAAACAATGGCGGCAGTTTTTTCGTATTTCTAGCTGGCGAGAAAAATATCTATTGTTGTTTTTTTTGATTATTTTTCTCGCGGGCGCCGCAATCTTATGCGTAAAATTCTATTTGAACAACACCGTCCCCGCGCCGGCCAGCGGCGGCTCTATATCTCTAGCCACGATTGGTTCGCCACGCTTTTTAAATCCTATTTTAAGCCAGCTAAATAATTCCGACCACGATCTTTCATTGCTTCTGTTTTCAAGCCTGATGAAATACGACGGCCAGGGCAATTTAATTCCGGATTTGGCCGAAAAATACGAAATTCTTGATGACGGCAAAACTTATGACGTGACCCTGCGCCAAAATATCAAATGGCATGATGGAAGGCCCTTAAATATTGACGACGTAATTTTTACCCTTCAGACCATTCAAAATTCCGACTATAAAAGTCCTTTGCGTCCCCTCTGGCAGGGGGCGGGATTTGAAAAAATTGACGAGCTGACCATCCGTTTTAAACTCAAAAACCCCTACGCCCCCTTTTTACACACTTTGACTTTTGGCATTTTGCCTAAACACATCTGGGAAAATGTTACGCCTTCCAGCTTCCCACTCAATGAATATAATCTGAAACCCGTTGGCTCGGGACCCTATAAATTCGTCAAATATTCCAAAGACAGCGAAGGTAAAGTTAAAAGCCTGGAAGTGAAAGCTTCTGACAATTATTTTTTAGGCAGCGCGCATATTTCAAAAATTACTTTCTATTTTTATGATTCTGAAGAAAAAGCCATTAGCGCCTATAAAAAGGGAGAGGTTAACGCTCTTAATATCGTCTCGCAAAAAAATGAGCAAGAAATAAAATCGGGCGGACTGGGTTTAAATATCTATTCCATAGAATTGCCGCGCTATTTTGCCATCTTTTTTAATCAAACCCAGAATAACCTCTTGGCCGACAAAAATATCCGTCAGTCTTTGGCTCTAACTATAGACAAAAACAAATTGATTTCAGAAGTTTTAGGCGGAAAAGGTCGGGTTTCCAATTCTCCCCTAATGCTCGGCATGACCGGTTATACCGATCAGGTAAAGATTTATTCTTATGACCCGGAGGCAGCAAAAAATATTTTAGCAACTGCCGGCTGGAAAGATGTTGACGACGATGGAGTTTTGGAAAAAGACAAAGATAACAAAAAACTGGAAATTTATTTGGCGACCAACGACTGGCCGGAACTGAACCAAACGGCCCAGATTATCAAGGAAGAATGGGAAAAAATCGGCGTCAAGGTTAATTTAGAAATAAAGGAAACCGCCAAGATACAAAACGAAATAATTCGGCCGCGGCAATATCAAGCATTGCTCTTTGGCGAAGTGCTGGGATTGGAGCCCGATCCCTTCTCTTTTTGGCATTCCTCCCAGATAAAAGACCCCGGATTAAATTTGGCTCTTTACGCAAATACCGAAGTTGACAAATTACTGGTTGAGGCCCGCCAGGATTTAGACACCGCGAGGCGCGCGCAAAAATATCAACAGTTTTCCCAGCTCATAACCGAAGACCTGCCGGCCATATTTCTTTTTAGCCCCAACTATCTGTTTGCCGTTGCCAAAGAAGTTAAAGGCATTGAACTTAAGGGGCTCAACAGCCTTTCCGCCCATTTCTCGCAAATGGACAAATGGTATATTAATACCAAAAGAACATGGAAATAAATAGCTACAAAAAATAACTACAAATCACTACAAAATTTGTAGAAATTTGTAGAAATAAAAATTTGTAGCATATTCGTAGTATGGAGGTGGATAAATCTAATTTAAGAGAAGTTATTTTAAATACGGTTAAACAAGTGAACGTTACGCCGGAATTTTTCAACCAGCTTAATTTGAGCCGTCGCGCTTTTGATAAAATCGTGCTTTGCGGCATGGGCGGTTCGGCTTTTATCGGCGATATTTTTTCGTTTTTAAAACAGCATTCTTACTCGCCGCTCATTGTAAAACTGCCTATTTTTATACACCGTTACTACGGCCTGCCCGACGCCGTTGACCACAATACTTTAGTTATCTGCGTTTCTTATTCCGGAAATACCGAAGAACCTCTGTCAGCCTATGAAAAAGCTAAACAAAATGATATAGAAATAGCGGCGGTGACTTGCGGCGGCAAACTGGCCCAGCTATGCCAGAAAAACAAAACTCCCTGGATAAAAATTCCCGAAACATTGCAGCCTCGCTTTTCGGCGGGATATCAGCTGGCGGCGTTAATTAAGATTTTTATGGCTTACGGCCTGCTTGATTCTGCGGCCAATAATGATTTTGCTGATTTGCCGCAAAAAGTTATTCCGGCGCAAATTGAGCTTCGGGCAAAGTCGCTCTGCCTAAATTTAAACCGCAAAATTCCCGTGATTTACAGCTCCGACAAAAATTGGGTGTTGGCGCGAATTTGGAAAATTAAATTTAACGAGAACGCAAAAATTCCGGCGTTTTGGAATGTTTTTCCCGAATTAAATCACAACGAAATGGTCGGCTGGACCAATGCCTTGGGACCTTTCCATTTTTTATTTTTAAAAGATGCTGACGACCTGCCGCGGATTCAAAAGCGCATGCAGCTGACCGCCGAAATGTTAAGGCAGCACGGGTTAAGTTCTAATTTTATTACTATTGGCGGCTCCAGCCCCCTGGAAAAATTATTCTGGGCAATGGCATATGGAGATTGGCTCTCTTATCATTTAGCACTTTTTTACGGCATTGACCCGACGCCGGTGGATATAGTAGAAGAATTCAAGAAACAATT
>JAHIST010000061.1 GCA_018818145.1 Patescibacteria group bacterium | reverse complement strand
TAAACTTTTGGACAAAGGCAAATTAAGGGGCTTTGTCACTTATTCTGAAATTTTAGCTGAATTTCCAGATATTGAAAAAGACGTTTTATTTTTAGATGACCTTTATATTAGAATGCAAGAGGCCGGCGTCGACGTTTTGGAGGGCAGGGAGTTGCTGGCTGATGAAGAAGCTGAAAAAAAATCAGAAAATTTTTTTGCTCTTGATTTTTCTTCTTTGGACGGAGTTCAGATGTATCTCAAGGAAATTGGGCGCATTTCTCTTATTAATGCCGCAGAAGAAAGGGAACTGGCGCAAAGAATTGAAAAAGGAGATGAAGAGGCGAGAAGCAAATTAATACGAGCCAATCTAAGATTGGTGGTTTCAATTGCCAAGAAATATATAGGCCGAAGCCCTGACCTCACAATTCTTGATTTGATACAAGAGGGCAATCTTGGCTTGTTCAGGGCGGTTGAGAAATTCGACTGGCAAAAAGGCTTTAAATTTTCTACTTATGCGACTTGGTGGATCAGGCAGGCTATTACCCGGGCCATTGCTGATCAGGCGCGCACAATCAGAATTCCGGTTCATATGGTTGAAACAATTACAAAATATAAGCAAGTAGTAAGAAGATTAGCGCAGGATTTAGGACGCGATCCTTTGCCTGAAGAGATTGCTTCTGAAATGAATATTGAGGTTGAGAAAATACATCACATCCAAAAAATTGACCAGGATACAGCTTCTTTGGAAACTCCCATTGGCGAAGACGAGGATAAATCTACGCTTAGCGAGTTTATTAAGGAAGAAAAACTTCCTGCTCCTGACCAGGAAGCCTCTTTAACATTATTGCGCGAACAAATAAAAGAAATTATCAACGATCTTAATCCTAAAGAGCAAAAAATTTTAAATATGAGGTTCGGCTTAGATGACGGCATTACGCACACCTTAGAAGAAGTTGGCAGGGAGTTTGGAGTGACCCGCGAGCGCATCAGGCAGATTGAAGCTAAGGCCATTGAACGCATGCGCCAGCACGAAAAAATCCACAAACTTGAAAGTTATTAGGCCTAACGCTGAACATACAATTTGGCTCCGGCGGTAGGATTCTCAGCCAGAGGCTCATTTTTTAATAAAATTTTGTCTAAAAACTTTCTCCCTTGACCAGATTTTAGAAATTTTTCTCTTTTCATGGCTTTTCCGCGAATTGAGTATTCTTCTTTGTATACTAGTTGCCAAGGCCTACGACCGCTTGTATAACGGCATTTGCCTGAGTTGTGTTCATTAAGTCTTTTATAAATATCATTAGTAGTACCGACATATCGTGTGTCGTGACTTTGACTTTTGATGACATAGGCATAATACATTGTATTTCAGAGCCCTGAACTCCGGCGGTAGGATTCGAACCTACGACCAAGTGCTTAACAGGCACCTGCGCTACCGCTGCGCTACGCCGGAGTTCAGGGTTCTTTATAGTATATAAAATTTCAATTTTAAAATATCTAGGATTCTCAGCCAGAGGCTCACTCGCCTCAGGCGAGGAACCTACGACCAAGTGCTTAATTCGCCTTAGGCGGACGCTACCGCTGCGCTACGCCGGAATATCTATATTACTATAGCATTTTTTCAAAAATTTTTAAAGCCAACATTCAAAACTGTGCAACATTGAATGTTGCACAGAGGACAGACGATTCTTCTCTTTTTTGAATATAATTTTGACGCTATTTGATATAACTTGGTATAAAAAAGAAATAAAATTTTATATCAAAAAAAGAAACCCCTTTGGGTTTCTTTTCGTTTTACAAAACAGCTAAAATTCGTTATTATTAACGCATCAAATTAAGAAAAAGACAGCAAAATTTTTAGACACTTGAAAGTTGACGCCAAGATTATAATCTACTATAATCTAATATAGTTAAAGTATAAGATAATTTATGGCAAAAAATAAATCTAAAAATTCGGGCTACTGGGAAGCGCTCAAAAGAAAAACACTGATTGAAAGCACGGCGGCGTCTATGCGACTGGCCGGTGTTGATATTACCGAGAAAGAGGTTGAGCGAATTATTAGCGAAGCAAAAGCCGGCACAATATCCGATAAAAACCTGCAGAAAATTTTATCCAAGAAGCAGCTTTCGGTTTGGCAATATTTACAAGTGGTAGATGAAGCTGCGCCGGGCGAAATTGCCAAAAATGCAAAGGTTGCTCGGCCAACCGTCAGTCAGGCCTTGGATAAATTACGCCGTCTCAAAAAAGTCGAGCGCATCGGGCTTGGTAGAAGCACGAGGTACAGGAAATTATG
>JAHIST010000060.1 GCA_018818145.1 Patescibacteria group bacterium | reverse complement strand
TTTTGCGTGGCTTCGGCGAGGCAAACCCGCCTTCGCTCCGCATTTTGCGTGGCTTCGGCGAGGCAAACCCGCCTTCGCTCCGCATTTTGCGTGGCTTCGGCGAGGCAAACCCGCCTTCGCTCCGCATTTTGCGTGGCTTCGGCGAGGCAAACCCGCCTTCGTCCTGTTTAGCGAGACTACGGCGAGGTAATACAGCAAAAGCCGCTCGCGCGACTTTTTGCAAAAAACTTAAATCTATTTTAGTTTTAGTAAGATTAGTAATATCCACTCGTGTCTCCGCGCATGCGAAAAATTTTGCTATAAATTCGAGATGAGTTGAGCGTAAAAATCGCGTGCTATGGTTGATGGCGGATAGCGATTTTAGCGAAACGAATCCGAATTTATCAAAATTTTATCGCTGCGCGGCGGTTTTTTCCCTGCCCGCCGATAACCAAAGCTTGATTACTTAGACTTATACTTTAAGCAAGCTCCAGTTCGCTTTAAATTATATATCAGCTAATCATTATCGAGCTTTGGCAGGCAGGCGCCGCTTTTTTGCCGCCAAAAAAGCGGCAAAAGGTTATTTATTTTTCCATCTCTTCCTTCACAATCCTATTCACCATTCCCCCATCCGCCTTGCCTTTGACGCGCGGCATTAAAACTTTCATTGCTTTGCCAATTTCGGCCGCGCCCATGGCGCCGCTTTGCGCAATCGCTTCCTTAACCAATTTTCTGACTTCTTCCTCGCCCATCTGCTCGGGCAAATAAGCTTCCAGAATTTTCAGCTCTGACTGCTCGGCCGCAGCCAGCTCGGGCCGGCCGCCCTGCTCAAATTGCGCGATTGAATCCTTGCGCCGCTTGGCTTCAGTCCCGATAACCGCCAGCGTTTCTTCATCATTAAGCTGGCTTTGCTTGACAACTTCTTCTTCCGCAAGCACTGGATTTCCTTTCATTAATTTTGTGCGTTTTTCCAATTCTCTGTTTTTTATCGCGCTATTTAACATGCGCAAAACCGAGACCTTTTTTTCCTCTTTGGCCTTGAAAGCGTCTTTGAAGTCTTGATTAATTTTCTCCTTAAGAGTCATTTTATTTTTCTTCCGCCCATGCGAAAAATTTTGCAAGAAATTAGTGGCGAGCCAAAGGATAAAAATTGCGTGCTGTGAATGATGGTGCATAGCAATTTTTATCGTGAGGCAAGCCCTAATTTCTCAAAATTTTATCGCGGGCGGGCCTTTTTCTGGTTCTCTTTTGTGGCCACAAAAGAGAACAAACTATTTTTTCAACCTAATTTTATCCTTCGGAATTAACTGCCCCTCTTCCAACAATCCCATTTTCATCATTTCGCACCTTTGCGCCCGCAATTGCTCTCGGCGCAAAGCCGAGGCTTTCATTTGTCTTTTGGTTTTGGACTTGATAAAAAACCGTGATCTTCGGGCGTTCAACAAAACACCGCTCTGCTGGACTCGGCGGGTAAAACGGCGAAGCAACGAGCCAACCGGCTCTTTTTCTTTTCTTCTGACTCCTACTGCCATAAAAAACACCTCCTTTTTTAAATTTCTAAATCCTAATTTCTAATTTCTAAACCCTGCCGCCTGCGGCGGCATTTATTGAAAATTGGAAATTGAAAATTGAAAATTTTAAACTGGTCTAATATTTTCCGACAACCTCGCCCCTCCCAGCAAGTGTAAATGGATATGCGGCATTTCCTGTCCGCCGTCTCTCCCGACCCGGAATAACAGCTTATACCCTTTTTCAGAAATATTCAAATTCTGGGCGATTTTTTTGGCGACCATAATCATCCGGCCGGCTAAAACTTCGTCCTTATCCTGCAAGTCGGCAATTGATTCAATATGCTTTTTTGGAATAATTAAAACGTGAACCGGAACAATCGGCTTAATATCTTTGAAAGCCGCCACTAAATCGTCTTCATATAAAAGCTCTGCGGGAATCTCCTTTTTGGCTATTTTGCAGAATATGCACATACTAATTAATATCCGAATTTAATACAAATTATGCAAATACGGGAATTCGAATTATTCGAATAAAATTCGTATACCCATTCGCATGGAATCATTTCTTTGCCAATCTCTTTTTTATCTCATCAATCACTTTTAATTGCGGCACGGTTTCCTGCACCCCGCTTTGCATGTCGCGGATAATTACCGTTTCATCAAGCGCTTCCTGCTGGCCCAAAATCAGAGAAAACTTAACGCCCAGCCGGTCGGCGATTTTCAGCTGTGCCTTGATTGAATCACGGCTAAAAGATTCGGCCGCTATAACGCCGGCCTGATGAAGCGTCTCAAAAAGTTTTAAACTCTTGCGCTTGCCCATATCGCCCAACTGCACCAAAAAAACTTTGGGGTTATATGCCGGAGCAACCCTCACCTGCTCTTTGCGCATTGCCAAAATTATCCGGTCAACGCCCAAGGCCATGCCCACCGCGGGTGTTGGTTTGCCTCCCATCTCTTTGAGTAAATTGTCGTAGCGGCCCCCGCCTCCCAAGACCATCTGTAGCGCACCCGCTTCATCTTCCATAAAAAATTCAAAAATAGTTTTAGTATAGTAATCCAACCCCCGCACCAAAGCGCTGTTTAAAAAATAGGGGATTTCCAACTCGTCCAAAAACTCCAAAACCTCCTTGAAATGACGATGGCACTCTTCGCACAAATAATCAATGACCGCGGGCGCCTGGGCTTTAACGGGCTGGCATTTTTCTTCTTTGCAGTCAAGCAGCCGCAGCGGATTTTCTTTCAGGCGCTTTTGGCAGTCCGGACAAATTTTATTTTTGCGATAGCGATAATAATCCACCAGCGCGCGCCGATACGGTGACCGGCATTGCTGACAGCCGATGCTGTTAACCTGAACATTTATTTTTTTAAGCCCCAAACTCCTGAAAAGATGGAAGCAAAATTGAATAATTTGCACGTCCAGAACCGGAGCCGCCTCGCCCACCGTTTCCACGCCGAAATGAAAAAATTCCCGCCAGCGGCCGGCTTGCGGCTGCTCGTAGCGGAACATCGGACCAAAATAATATAATTTAACGGGCTGAGGCATATTCGCCAGCCCATTTTCCAGATAAGCCCTCATCACTCCCGGCGTTCCCTCTGGCCTTAAAGCAAGCCTGTCGCCGCCGGATGTGCGTAAAGTATACATTTGCTTGGTAACAATTTCGGTTGTCTGGCCGGTTCCGCGGGCAAAAAGTTCTGCCTGCTCCACAACGGGAGTTTCAATTTTTTGCCAGCCGTAATCTTCGGCTAAGTGATGAGCAACTCTAAAAAACTTATCCCAATAAACCTGCTCTTCCGGCAAAATATCACGCATCCCCTTTGGCGCCTGAAAAGTTTGTTTTTTTATTCTAGGCATGTATTATAATGCGAAATTGCGAATTTAATGCTAATCTCGCGAAATGCGAAATTTAATTTTTTAGCAGTTCGCATTTTTTGGCATTATTTCGCATTGTTCGCATCATCTAATATGAATATTCCGGCGCGGAAAAAATATGGGCTGCCGGCAACGGCCAGGCCCTCAACCAGACGCGGCCGGTGATATTGGCGCGCGGCAGAACTCCCCAGCGCCGGGAGTCAAAGGAAGCCTGGCGATTATCGCCCATGACAAAATACTCATCCGGACCAAGTTTCTGTTTCTCGCCGCCCGATGTCGGAATAACCGGAGGCAGATAATTATTTTCATTAAGAATAAAGCCCAGAGGATGCTCGCTGTCATAAATTTTGACCCGGTTGTCCGCAATCTCAACGGTCTCGCCGGGCAAGCCGATGACGCGCTTGATATAAAACTGCGAGGGTTCTGGCGGATAACGAAAAACCACCACTTCGCCTCGCTCCGGGTTGCGGAAGCGGTAAGAAAGTTCGTCAATCACTAAATACTGCCCGTCTTCAAAATTCGGCTCCATGGAAGCGCCTTTGACAAAAAAAGGCTGCATTAAAAAATAACGCACCGGGATGATTATCGCCAAAGTAATAACCGTGATTTTAACGATTTCCCAAACAAAAGAAAGCAAAGATTTCATTTGTTTTTGTGTTAATGTTAGTGCTTATTAGCTATCTCTTCCCAATAGTATAAACTAAAATTCGTTTCAAAACAAGCCCCGTTAGAAGTTTATTTAAAAAGATTTTTGGTGCACGAAAAAAGCCGTAAGGCGAGTTCGCTTATATACACTATTTCAATAATGCTTTCGGCCGAACTTCTAACGGGGCAAGTGGCATGATATAATAGATCCAAATGATACGGGGAAGCTTTAACTTTAAACCAACTCCAAGCAATAACCGTCGGACTATCCTGATAACCTTAAGCTTGTCGGTTTTTTTATTTTTCCTGATAGCGCTCGTGCTGGCGCCTTTACTCCGGCCCCACTGGCGGGAAATAAAAAGTTCCTCGGCCGCGACAGGAGCGGCAGTTATGGCTCTGGATAATTTGTACCAAAATCTTTACGGAGCAGAGCCGGCCAAAAGCGCCGACACACAGGAACCGGTTAATTTTTTGCTGTTAGGAGCGGCCGGTGAGGGCTATGACGCGCCGGATTTAACCGACACAATTTTGATTGCCCGGTTAATTCCCCAAAAAAAGATTTACTTGTTTTCCCTGCCCCGCGACCTGCTGATTGAAATTCCCGGCACGCAAAATTGGACGAAGCTCAACTCTCTCTACGCCATCGGCAAAAAAAACAAAGGGCAAGAATTTGATTTAATCAAACAAAAGACAGAAGATATTTCCGGCTTAAAAATTTCTTACAGCATTTTAATTGATTTGGCCACAGTCAAAGAATTAGTTGACGCCGTAGGCGGAATAAATGTTATGGTTAAAAAAGACATTATTGACCCTGCATATCCTGGGCCCAATCACAGCTACCAGACCTTTGAAATAAGGGCGGGTTGGAGGTATCTGGACGGCGAAACAGCGCTCAAATATATCCGTTCCCGCCACAGCGCTTTGGGCGACTTTGACCGGATTGAACGGCAACAGCAAGTCCTGCAGGCGCTCAAACAAAAAGTCTTACAAATGAATTTCTGGGACATTCCTGCCTTTTTCAATTTATTTAACGCCATCGCTTCCAAAATCAAAACAGACTTGAGCCTTTGGGAAATAAAAGATTTCTGGGAGCAGACAAAAGACATTCCGGCGCAAGATACGATTAAAACAGAAATTAACAACACGGACTTGGTGATAACCGGCCAGGTAAATTTTGACGGCGAGATGGCATCGGTTGTCCGGCCAAAAGCAGGGCTGGAAGATTACGAACAAATCAAAGCATATATCGCGGAAATTATAAAGTAATTTTCAATTTACAATTTATAATTTACGAACAATTTTCAATGAATAAATTTTCAAATCTGCCCCGCTTGGGCGGGGCTTTATTGAAAATTGAAAATTGAAAATTGAAAATTTCAATGAAATTGATTGTTGGTCTTGGCAATCCCGGCCTAAATTATGCTAAAACCAGACACAATCTTGGCTTTTTAGCTGTTGATTATTTAAAGCAAGAAGCGGGTATTTTGGGCGACTGGCGGCCGGACGATAAATTCAAGACAGCGCTGGCAGAAGGGCAAGTCGGGGAAGAAAAAATAATTTTAGCCAAACCCCAGACAATGATGAATTTATCGGGCTTGGCGGCAAAATCCCTGACTGATTACTATAAAATTGCGCCCGAAGATCTCTGGGTGATCCATGACGACATGGACCTGCCGCTGGGAGTATTGCGCATCAGCCAGGGTTCGGGTTCTGCCGGGCACAAAGGCGTTCACTCAATAATTGACGTCCTGAAAACCAAAAATTTCGTCAGATTTCGTTTGGGTATCCATCCTGTGGGGCAAACATTTTTTACCTGTCTTTTTAAAAGATTAAAGTCCAATGAAAAATTTGTTTTGCAAAAATTCAGCAAGCAGGAGGAAACAAATGTTCAGGAAGTAATTGGAAAAACCCGCCAAGCCATCCAGCTCGCCCTCAAAGAAGGGCTGGAAAAAGCGAAAAATCAGTTTAATTGACCCGCCCATCGCTATCTATAATGAAAAAATTTTTATTTTATACGCTGACTCTGGCCGCCGGCATAATTATTTTTATTCTGGTCATCGGGGAAGTCGGGGGCAAAGAAATTGCCAAAGCCATGGCTTATTTCCCTTTTTGGAAGTGGGCCGTGGTTACAGCCACCGGATTAATATCTTTTTGCGTCGGCATCCTGCGCTGGCGTTTTATCATCAAAATCCTGACCGGCAAAAATCTTCCGCTGAAATTGATAACTATGGCCAAAACTATCGGCTGGACAATCGCCTATATCACCCCGATTTCCTACATTGGCGGGGAACCGCACAAAATCCATCTGCTTAAAGATCAGGCGGATATTGACTGGGAGCCGGCCGGCGCCTCGGTTATTATTGACGAAGTTTTGGAATTAAGCGTGGCGCTTTTATTTCTGGTGGTGGGCGTCATCTTTCTTTTTTTAAAATTTTCTATGCCCGCCATACTCTGGCTTTTTTTGGGCGGAGCCATGGCGACCTGTATAACTTTGTGGCTGATTTTTTGGCGGCAAACAAAAAGCGGCAAAGGGTTTGTGAGTTTTTTCATTCGGCTATTCAGTTTAGATAAAATAAAGTGGGTCAACGGCATTCAGGACAAGGTAAAAAACGCCGAGAAGCAAACCCGCAATTTTTTCCATTACCACAAGCGGGCGTTTGGCGCCGCGCTGGCACTCGCGTTCTTAGAAAGATTTATTTTAATCATTACCTTCTGGCTGATGGTGGAATTTTTGGGCGGCCGCACCAATATATTTCAAATTATGGGCATTATGTCCTTAACCGTAGCGGTTAATTTTCTGCCCCTGCCCGCCTCCCTTGGCGGACAAGAAGCCAGCCAGACGATTGTTTTTGGAATTTTTGGCCTGGGCGCGGGCACCGGCCTGGCTTTTAGTCTGATTTTAAGAGTTTTGTGTCTGGCCGGCGTAGTTGTCGGCCTAATTTTCCTGTTAAATTTTGAGTTGAAAATAGTCAAACAAAAAATCGCGCAAGCGGGCGAAAGGCTGAATAATTTTTTTGGAAGATTTTAAAACAGAAAGCTAATCTTTTTCTAAACCTAAAAATCTCGCCTCAAAATGGCGAGATTTTAATTTGCGCGGAAATTTTGCCCAATATCCCACCTACGAGCGTCGGAGAAAACTCCGCAAATGCGGAATCCCCCCAATGCTCCACCCCGCAAATTGCGGGATGAAACCCCCGACCTGGCGGACGGAGCTTGCGGCTACTTGTTTGGAACGTAGGAGGGATTGTCCAAACTTTCACCACTCGCAGATAGGATATTGGGCAAAAACCCTTTATTTTTTCAGAATAGCGTATTATACTTGAAACAAAATAATAGTGTCAAGCCCCGTTAGAAGTTTTCAAACACGCTTGATATTGACGAAGACATTAGCCGAAGGGCCTGCCTGCCGGCAGGCAGGCGAAATCGCTTACAAGCATAGTGCTACCACGCAGATTAGCCGAACTTCTAACGGGGTCAAGCCCTGTTAGAAGTTTCCAAACAGAAAGGCATAATCTATAAAGAAAGCCGTTAGGCGAAATCGCTTATAATATAGCTTTCTCCTATAACAGGACTGAACTTCTAACAGGGCAAGCCCCGTTAGAAGTTTCTAAACAGAAGGGCTTAATCGGCATAAAAAGCCGTTAGGCGAAATCGCTTATAATATAGCTTTCTCCTATAACAGGACTGAACTTCTAACAGGGCAAGCCCCTCCCCTATTTTTTAAAAATTGGGGTTTTGGCATTTACCCCCACACCTAATCTGGATAGAGCCATAGGCTCAAAAAATATCTATTAAAGAGCCAATTATTTCTATTATTTAATCAACAAAAAAAGAATCAAAGACATATTTAAAAAATCCAGATTAGGTACGGGGGTTTGCCCATTATGGAAAAAAATAATCATCAACTTAATGAAATATTGATTGTCAGCGCCAATCCCTATTTTTTGGAACGGGAGCTGGCTTGGTATTCCCAAAATTACGACAAAATAAAAAACGCGGCTCGCAGCCAAATCTGGTGGAAAGACAATACGCTCTTTCTTGAAAAAGATTTGCGCGCCAATCTCTATGAAGTCTTGCGCAAAATCACGGAATTTGGATACAACAAAGTCCAGACTCTGGGGGCACCGGGCGATTTTGCGCAACGGGGCGGAATTTTGGATATTTTCCCGATCAACTCGCCGCAAGCCTGGCGGCTGGAATTTTCCGGCAATAAAATTGAGCAAATTAAACATCTGCCGGTTGAAATAACCAGAAGCAAAAAAGCGATTGAGCGAGAACTAAAAACGCGCCAGCCGCAAGACCTGCTTTATAATTTAAAACCAAATGATTTTTTGGTCCATCTGGACCACGGCATCGGCGTGTTTTTGGGATTTGCGCAACAGCCCGGCGGCGAAATTTCCACGGAGTTGCCGACCGAACAAAGTCACGACAAGTTTTTCGTCTTAGAATACGCCAAAGGCGACCGGCTCTATGTACCGCTTAATCTGGAAGAGAAACTTTCCCGCTACATTGGTTTTGAAAAACCGATCGTGCACCGCCTGGGCGGCACGCTGTGGTTTAAAACCAAACGCCAGGCCAAAGAAAACGCCATCGCTCTGACGCAGGAACTTTTATCCCTTTACGCCCACCGAGCCGCTTTGCGCGGCTTCCAATACAGCCAAGACGACCATCTGCAAAAAGAGCTAGAGGCTGATTTTCAATTTGTGGAAACCGACGACCAGGCGGCTGCCATTGCGCAAGTGAAAAAAGACATGGAATCGCCAAAGCCAATGGACCGGCTAATCTGCGGCGATGTGGGCTTTGGCAAAACCGAAGTGGCACTGCGGGCAGCCTTCAAGGCAATGCTGGCCGGCAAACAAGTGGCGCTGCTGGCCCCAACCACGATTTTAGCCAACCAGCATTATCAGAATTTTGAAAAGAGGCTCGGCAAATTTCCGGTGCGCCTGGCATTGCTGACAAGGCTGCAAAATAAAAAAGAGCAGAAAAAAATAATCAAAGGCGCAACCGAGGGTAAAATTGACATTATAATCGGCACCCATCGCCTGCTTTCCAAAGATATTGTTTTCAAAAATCTGGGGCTGGCCATTATTGACGAGGAGCAGCGATTTGGCGTCAGACAGAAAGAAAAATTCAAAGCGCTAAGAACAGAGGCGGATATTTTAAGCTTAACCGCCACGCCCATACCGCGAACCATGCATTTAACCCTGTCGGGACTGCGCGACATTTCTATTATCAATACTCCGCCGCCCGGCCGTTTGCCGATAAAAACTTTTATCCAGCCCTTCAACATGCAAGTTATAAAAGAAACAATTGAGCGAGAGCTCAAACGCGACGGACAGGTTTATTATTTGCACAATCGTGTAGAAACAATTGAATTGGCTGCCAAACAAATTCAAAAAATGTTTTTTCACCCCTCGCGCAGTCAATGTCATTTTGAGTCCCGCGAAGCGGGGCGAAGGATCTCCCGCGAATGCGGGCAAAAAAATCTCGCATACGCGAGAGATCCTTCCCCCGCCTACGGCGGTGTCAGGATGACAAAAAAGAAACATAAAATTAAAATCGCCGCTATCCACGGCCGGCTGCCTGAAAAACAATTGGTCAAAATTATGTCTGATTTTGGGACGGGCGAAATAAACGTTCTGGTCGCCACCACAATCATTGAAAACGGCCTTGATTTCCCCAATGTCAATACCTTGATTGTGGCCAATGCCACACGACTTGGCTTAGCGCAGGCCTATCAAATCCGCGGCCGCATCGGCCGTTCGCACCAGCAGGCATACGCGTACTTTTTATATAACGCCAAACATTTAACCGACGAAGCGAGTCAAAGATTGCAAGCCCTCAAAGAAGCTGAAGCGCTGGGTTCCGGCTACCAAATCGCCCTGCGCGATTTAGAAATCCGCGGTGCAGGCAACATCTTGGGCCGCGAGCAATCAGGCCCCATCAACGCCGTTGGCTTAAATTTGTATATGCAGATGCTGAATGAAGCGGTGGAGGAAATGAAAAAATAAAAAAAGTCTGTGGTTTCCATTCTTTTGGATTCCACAGACAATAGACTTATTGGTGTTTATTTTCCCTTAACGCACCCTCCATGAAACTCGCATTTATAAACCAATACTCCTTTAAAATAGATGCGTTCCTCGCCGCAAAAATGTTCGATATTGCTTCCTGGCTCTAATTCATTCTCGTACACCCATTCCCCGCTTGAATCGGTATACCGAGTTGGTCCTCTAAATGGGAATTTAGCGCTGACCAAGAGCAATACAGATTTCAAAAACTTATAAACTTTTTCTACATTATTCGCAGCCCACCCTTTGTCGGCAACTTCCAATCTGCCATAATAGTTCATCCCCCAGGTTATGCTGACATTATGAGATTCAACAATTTCATTGCCGATAAACGGATTAAAGCCCCGATGCGTATCCCAATACGTAAACTCGGCGCCTTCAAACCTAAACTCTTCGCCGTCCATCAATAGTTTTGCCCCCTTCGCCCCGCTGGCATAGGTTTTTTTCTTCGCCTCGACAAGAAAACGCGCCAAAACTTCTCTCTGCTTCCCATCCATAGCCCTTCCCTCCTTTTAGTTTTATGAACTAAGCCCCGACTATATATGTTTATATATAAAGAAAAACTGATAACAAGTCAAGGTTTGTCTCGTCTCTTTTTTCCAGTTTAAGCCCTAATGGATAAGTTAATATTAAACCCTAATAGTCGCATTTTGAACTCTTCATCCAGATGCTGAATGAAGCGGTGGAGGAAATGAGAAAATAAAAAAGGACGTGACATAAAAATGTGCACGTCCCTCTTTTTCGGCTCCTCTTAGAAGAAGGTGTGATAAAGCTTTTTAAAAAAACTTGGCTTTTTCGTTACCTTTTTCTCATCAAAATCACGGGGAACTCTACAGTAGGGATGAATATCTTCTCTTTTCAAAATAAAATTATCCTCTGGTACTCGCAAATAAGACGAGAATGTGTCATTTATTTTTTTCTTTCCATCGTCTCTCCTCTCGTTCATTTTTCTTTCCCCTCCTTTCTTCAGTTTTTTATGTACAAACTTTACCCCATATGCCCAGCTCTTTTAAGAAAAATTAAAAAATCAATCAAAAAAGTCAAATCTTACTCCAACTGAACCATTGAGTAAGTAAGGGGGCAACTTTTAAAGAACATTAAACTTCAAATTCTTTTCGGGTTTTTTCTGTTTGTTTGATGATATATTGGATAACAAAAACACTTATCTCTTTATGATGAGGAATCCAAGTAGTTAAAACCCTGCTGTCCGGTAGGAATTTCTTAAAAGCGAGATGCTTCCCTGCCCTCACTTGTTGAAAACCATTCTTGCTGAGGATTTTGATTACTTCACTTTGAGGCAGGGGCCGGAGTTTTGCCATACAAAAGAGACTTTGAAATCTTTACTGAGATATAACTTAAAGAGGAGAAAGAAAGTTCTTTTAATTTGGGCTTGAGAGTATTAGGGTCCTTTAGGTATTCCTTAATTAAGTCTTCTATATTTTCTTTTACTTCTTCTTCTGTTTTTCCTTGAGTAGCAATACCTAAAATCGGACAAGCAGCTACAAACCACTTTCCTTCTTTAGTAATAAATATTGGGAATGGAAATTCTATTTTGCTCATACAATTTTATTGTATCTTCTTCGTACTCGAAAGTCAACTCCGTGTACTGGTCCATATGATATGATACACCCAGCTCTTGAAAAATATGAAAGGAAAGTATAATGGTTGCCGTATGACAATCTACGGCACAATTCTGCCGGGAGCGATATCTGTTGCCCGTTCAGCGTTCCTGACAGATAAATTAACGGAGCGGGCAAAGTATCGGCTCAAGATATTGGACTGGCACAGAACGCACGGCAGCAATTCTTCTCTTGCCGCCAGGCACTTCGGCATTGGCAGAATGACGCTTCATAGATGGTTAAAAAGATTTAAGAAGCTCGGAGTAATTGGACTAAACGAATATTCCAGAAAACCCAAGAATGTAAGGCGGCCGGCCAGCCCGTGGCAAGTTGTCGCAAGAGTGGTTGAATTAAGAAAACAATATCCTGCTTGGTCAAAGCATAAACTGGCAGCGATTGTAAAAAGAGAAGGACTGATTGCGTCGCCGAGCACGGTAGGAAGAATATTAAAAAGAAAAGGGCTGATTGATAAGAGAATATCGGCAAAAAGAAAAAAGTCGGCATTAAGGCCAAAAGCCAGATTCCCCAAGGGTTTACGAATAAATCAAGAGGGGCAGATGATCCAAATAGACACAAAACATATCATGCTGGCCGGCGGGCACAGGCTCTACCAGTTCACCGCCATTGATGTGCTGGGAAAAAGAAAAGTGATGAGAGTTTATCCGTCTGAATCCTCGCGCAACGGAGCATTGTTCCTCAGAGAGTGTATTGCCTCTTTTCCGTTTCCTATCCAAGCAGTCCAAACAGACAACGGCGCGCCATGGTTGAAGGAATTTGAAAAATTATGTAAAGAACTAAAACTGCCGCACTACTTTACCTATCCAAGACATCCTAAGCAAAACACCTATGTTGAAATATCTCACGGAGCTGACGAAAGAGAGTTTTACCAGCAAAGAAATATTTGTTCGATACTTTCAGAAATGCAAAAGAACATTAGGAATTGGGAAAATACTTGGAACACCTTCAGACCTCACGAGGCGCTCGGACAACTCACTCCTTATGAGTATTCGCAAAGAATAAAAATATACGGATTACCAACAAAAAATGTTATCGTTTTACAAACTTAACGGGTGTATCATATGTATCTGAACCTGGACA
>JAHIST010000059.1 GCA_018818145.1 Patescibacteria group bacterium | reverse complement strand
ATATTCCTAAAATAAACAAAATAAAAATTAACGGACCGCCGTAAGTTTCAAAGGAAAAAAAACGGAATATATGCCTAATCAGTAAATAAAATCCAAGGATAATGCGATAGATTATTCCGATACTCTCGTAGCCCATATTTGCCAAAACTTTGCGTGTTTCCAGGCTATTAAAAATCCCCTCCCTAACGACCAAGTCTTTTTGGCTTTTGACAAAATCATCCTTTAGATTGTGATAAGTATAGGGATCCGGAAAAAGATGCGCATAATAGCTGTATTCTGAAAAATTGATTTTACCGGCATCAGGAAAAAGCAGGGTCAAATAACTATTTTTTCCGGATAAAAATTGAGGCAAGTAAAAAACCCCGATTATCAAAATTGCGGACGCAAAAAACCAAAGAAGGCTCCGCCAGTTTCTTTTTGCCGCAAAAAAAATGAAAATTACCGGCAGCATCAGCCAAAAAGCTTCCTTGCTCAAAGCGGAAAAAGCCAAAAATAAACCGGAAACAATCAGATAAATTATTTTTAATCTCGCTTTTGACTGCCAGGCGAGGACAAAAAAAAGAAGAAAGACCGCAAAAAACAAAATGGCGAATTCATAACCGGAAATTGTGTATGGCGACCGCCAGCAGCTGGGCAGGAGCATATAAACAAAAGAAAAAAGCACCGCCAATTTAAAACCAAACAGCTTCAAAGTTGCCAAGGAAAAAATAAGCAAGGCTAAGGCGTTTAAAAAAACAGACACTAAAACAATTTTATTTACGGAAAGAGGACCAAAAATTTCTATAATATAAGAATATATTTGAGGTGTAAGCCTGTTCCCGATAGAAGAAGGTAAACCCTGCTCGCCAACCTGGGTTGAAGATAATATTATATTTTGGCTGTTTTCCAGAGAATATTTCCCCGAAATTGCCAAATTTCTTGCCAACAAGGATCCTCCCCCCACTGAATCCGGCGAATATCCCTTAAACAACAAAGGTGAAATCCAAAATCCTGCCGCCAGGCAAGACAAAAAAAACAAAACTAAGAATTTTTTAAAAAATATCATTTGGGTAGATTAAATAAATTAGTTTCTCTGCTTTGCGCCAAAATTAAAAAAAATTAATGATTTAAGGTTTTTTAAAAGCCTGCCCCAGTTGCCGGGGGAACCCAAAAGTCTCAAGGCATGCTTTATAGAATACAAATAGCTATTCTCAAACCTAAGGACCAGATACCGGTAATATTTTTTTATCTCCTCCGCACTCATCTCTTCGGTATGATGAATTACATTATTGCGCGCGTCAAAGTTATAATAATCCTCGGTTTCCAGCAAATTATGCTCCTCAAAATATTTTCTCAGCTCCGAACCCGGAAAAGGACTGATTATATGGATTCTTACCTGTTCGGGCTTTGCCGTTTTTATTAAATCAATGGTTAATTTTATATCCGCGGGCGTCTCCCCGGGAAAACCGACCATAAGATAAAGCAATGATTTTATTCCCGCTTGTTTGGCCAGCCTTACATCTTTAATGATGTTTTCCACTTTTATGTCTTTTTTTATGCTGTCCAAAATTTTTTGCGAGCCGGATTCAGCACCCCACCAAATCCAGACAAAATTAGCCTCTTTCATTTTTTTCAAAGTTTTCAATTCAACGAATTGGCTGCAACGGCCCTGGACCAGAAAAGAAAGCTTTTTGTTCAGACCCCTGCCAATTATTTCATTGCAAATCTCCTCAATCCATTCATTCTGCTTGGGGCTCAATCCGATAAACTCATCGTCATAGAGCTGAATGGATCTGACGCCGAATTTTCGAACGTAAAATTCAATTTCATCAATAATGTTTTCCGGCTTTCGCTGCCGGTACATTTTTGAACCTAAACTGCAAAAAGTGCAACGGTGCGGGCAGCCGCGCGAAGCGACAATAACCGCGGTTGGCGGCAGCATATCCTTGCAATCCACATTAGGCCCGCAATATGCCAAGAATTCCGGCTGAAGCAAATGAAAGGCCGGCCAAGGCAATGAATCCAAATCCTTAAGATATTCACGGGGCTTAGTTAGAAACGCCTCGCCATTGCGCAAAAAAGCAATTCCGTCAATCTCGGAAAAGCCTCTTTCTTTCTTTTCTATATTTTTTACCAGTTCGAGAAACGTAAGTTCGCCTTCTCCAAGGACAACATAATCAATTTCTCCTTTCCCTGATTTTAAGGTTTTTTCCGGTTCTTTTGAAGGGCCGAATCCTCCGGCAATAACAATGCATCCGGGTAAATTTTGTTTTGCAATTTTTGCCGTTTTGATAATAGCCGGAAAAACAAAAGAAGCTCCGCTTATTCCCACAATGTCGGGTTTTTCTTTTTTAAACAAATCACCAAGCGAATCCCAGCTGATTTGGGCCGCGTCCGCGTCAATCACTTTCACGTCGTTAAAGCCGTTTTTTTCCAAAAAAGCACCTATATAAAGCAGTCCCAGCGGCGGCGTGCCGGCCAGTATGCGGCCAATATCATTGAAAACCGGAGGATTGATAAGAATTATTTTCATATTTTTTTTCTAACGACAACCAAGTGGCCGATTGAATCTTGCGTTTTATAATATTTATCAAAGCATTCAAAAACCTTGGCTAAAATCAGATTGATCCGGAAAAAATAATTTGCAGCTTTTCTAAGTTTTTTCGTATTCAAATCCACACTCCTGCTCAAAAAATAAAATATCAAAGAAAAAAAACCTCCCTTCTGATGAATTTCAATAATTTCAAGGCCGTTCCGGCAAGCCAACAACTCATAGGCATCGGGGCTAAAACGCCAGTAATCTTTGGGCTCCTGATGGTAAGGAGCAGCCCAAGCAGAAGAAATTATAGCGTGGCCGCCAACTTTTAAAATCCTGGCTATTTCGGAAAATAATCCGAATGGATCGCTGACATGTTCCAACACTTCAGTGCAAATAACCGTATCAAACTCTGCGTTGTTAAGCGGCATCTTTAAAACATCGGCAACTATATCTGTTTTTAAACCGCTTCCTTTAAATTGATAGTCCGAGGACAAATTATCAACAGTTACATAAGAATCGCTGTATTGTTCTATTATTTCCCGGTATTTAGCGCAACCCGCCCCAACATCAATAGTTTTTCCTCGACAATATTTTGGCAGAGTGATTTTTAGCAATTCTCTGGTATAAAACTTAGGCGCTTTTATAAATCCCATAAACTTAATTTCTGCTCTTTATTAAATTTTTCAACTCCAACAAATAATGTTGGGCGGTTTTTTTTATGTCAAATCTTTCCCTGACAATCTCCAGCCCCCTTTCCCCCATTTTTTTGGCTAATTCTTCATCGCTTAAAATGCTGCTTATTTTTTCCGCAAATTCTTCTTTATTTATGGGGTTAGCGATAAAACCTGTCTGACCATCTATCACTATCTCCTTAACGCCACCGAAACAAGTGCCCACCACGGGTTTTTTGCTGGCCATCGCTTCAATAACAATTAAACCAAAAGGTTCAAGATACAACGAGGGAAAAACGACTAAGTCGCTTAGACTATAAACGACCCTCATCTCTTGCTCGTTCAACCATCCGGTAAAAATAATATCTTTTTGCCGTTGAAACAACGCTTTTTTGACATAGCCCGCCTCATCTCCGGCCACCAATAAAACAACTTCGGAAACTTTATTCCTTATCAAAGGCCAAACTACCAACAATTGATCAGTTCCTTTGGCAAAACTTAAACGCCCCCCGTAAAAAATAACCTTCTTGCTGGCTAAACTATATTTATTTTTAAAACTTTTTCTTGATAATAAATCCGTTTCGCTAAAATCATTCGGCTCTAATCCATTGTAAATTACGCCGTCACACCTGACTTTATTAGCCCGAAGCGCCTTGGCTAATTCTTGACTCACTGCAAAAACCTTGCCGATGTAATTCCTAAAAAAATATCTGATTAAAAATGGCCTGAGAAAAAAATATCTTTTTTTCTGGCATAAAAAACATCTCCATTGCTTAATTTTATAATCCAGGGCGTTATTTTGACCTCTGTCTGTAAAATCAATAAAGCAATCAAAGAAGGACGCCGGGTGATTGCTGTTGGCACAACATCAGCGCGGGTATTAGAATCAGCTGTTACTCCCCTATCCCCTGCTTCCAAAAAAAATT
>JAHIST010000058.1 GCA_018818145.1 Patescibacteria group bacterium | reverse complement strand
GACCGGCTGGGATATTTTGTTTTTCTGGGTGGCGCGCATGATAATGTTGGGGCTTTATGAAACCGGCAAAGTTCCGTTTGCCGATGTGGTATTGCACGGTTTGGTGCGTGACAAAGACAAACAAAAAATGTCCAAGTCAAAAGGCAACGTGGTGGACCCTTTGGCCGTGGTTGACCAGTATGGTTCCGACGCCCTGCGCATGGCCTTGGTTTTTGGCGCCAGCACCGGCCGAGATATTCCGATGTCCGAAGATAAAATAGTCGCCCAGCGTAAATTTGCAAATAAAATCTGGAACGCAGCGCGTTTTAGTCTGGATAATTTGGGTGGTTTTGACCCGCAAAGCATTAAACCAAAATTGAGCAAAGAGGATAAACGGATTTTAAAAGAGCTGGCAGAGGCAACTAAAAAAATAACAAAAGACTTGGACTCTTTCCAATTCCACGAAGCGGCTTTAACAATTTATCATTTTTTCTGGCACAGCTTTTGTGATAAGTGCATAGAGGATGTGAAAAAAAGAATCAAGGAGCCAAAAAGCGAAAGCGATAAAAAAACCGCCCAGTTTGTTTTATGGAAAGTCTTGGTTGACTCGTTAAAATTGCTGCACCCCTTTATGCCTTTTATTACCGAAAAAATTTATCAAGAAATCCCCCATCGGCCCAAAAAAGCGCTAATTGTTGAGGACTGGCCGCAAATTAAATGACGCCAAAGAGGTTTCAGAGAAAAAAAGAAAATTTCGTCTGCGGCAAATGCGGCGCGACGGTGCGGGGCAGTGGCTATACCGACCATTGTCCAAAATGCCTCTGGTCAAAGCATATTGACATTAATCCGGGCGACCGGGCGGCTGTTTGCCAGGGAATGATGAAACCCGAAGGCGTGGAATTCAAAAAGGGGAAATACGATATTTTTTATCGCTGCGAAAAATGCGGCTATCAGCACCGCGTTAAGGCGGCCAAAAAAGATAATTTTGAAGAAATATTAAAAATTTCCCAGCACGCAAGTTAAGTTAACTTCATCCAGTATTCCAGTATACTGGATAAGAATTATGAGAATTCTTAAAGTCATTCCGGAAAATTTAAGAGAATCGGAGGAGGCGGTGATTGAGGCCGCCAAAGTGATGCTGGCTGGGGGCATGATAGTTTTCCCGACTGACACGGTTTACGGCCTGGGCTGTGACGCGACGGATGAGATTGCCCTGCGCCGGATTTTTAAAGTCAAAAAGCGCCTGCAAAAAAAGCCGCTTTCAATTATCGTGCGCGACATAGCCATGGCCAAAAAAGTCGCTTTTATTGATAGACGGCTGGAACGCGCGCTCAATGTGGTCTGGCCGGGAGCGCTAACCGTGATTTTGTGGCGGCGCCACAAGCTTCCTGAGGTTTTGACTTCCGGGCAGGAAACCATCGGGTTGCGTATTCCCGACTACAAGTTGACGTATCTTTTGAGCGAGAATATGGGGCGGCCGTATGTCGCCACTTCAGCCAATATTTCCGACGAGCCGGCCACGACAAAAATCAGCCAGGTATTGAAATATTTTGAGAAAAGTTATCTGAAGCCGGATTTAGTTTTGGACGCCGGCGATTTGAAGTGCTGCGAACCTTCAACGGTTCTGGATTTAACCGCGGCCAAGCCAAAAATCGTGCGCATCGGGCCGGTGGATAAGAAAAAGTTGTTGGAAATACTTTCAGTATAAAAATCTTTTGCCGCTTTTTTGCCGCCAAAAAAGCGGCGGAAAAAACCGCCGCGCGGCGATAAAATTTTGAAAAATTCTAAGGCTCGCCTTGCCCCGTTAGATAATTTTCAAATCTAACGGGGCAAGCTAAATTTGCTATCCACGACGCCTTCGGCGTCCCGACCACAGCACGCAAATTTTAAACGCTCGGCTCGCCTTGAATTTGAACAAAATTTTTCGCATGCGCGGAAAGAAGAAATTTTCGCATTTCGCATATTTTAGTATTTTATTTGCATATTTTGCATCATATTTATGGATTTTGATTACTGGCTTTTTCAACAAATAAATAACTTAGCCGGGCAGTGGAAGGTTTTGGATAATCTTGGCATTTTTTTTGCCAGTTATTTTCAGTACGCAGTGGGTTTGGCTTTGGTAATTTTTTTGCTATTGGGCAAAAGCCATGAAGAAAAAATAAAAAATTATTGGATGGTCGGCTTGGCGTTTTTGGCAGCGGCAGTGGCGCGGCTGGGTTTTACGGAGATTTTGTATCAGATTTTCCATCGTTTGAGGCCCTTCGTCCTAAACAATGTTCATCAGCTGATTGATCATGGCGCGGCCAATTCTTTTCCGTCCGGCCACGCCGCTTTTTTCTTTGCGCTGGCCATGGCAGTTTATCTTTTTAACAAAAAATTAGGCGCTTGGTTTTTTGCCGGCGCGTTTTTAATTTCTTTGGCGCGGATATACGCGGGCGTGCATTATCCAACGGATATTTTAGGGGGCGCGCTGGTCGGTATTTTTAGCGGCTGGCTGGTGGTGAAAATAGCAAGGCGCTTTATCCCCACACCAGAAAGTCGCGGGCGTAAGTCCGCGGAAAATGATAAATAATCCAAAGGACAAGCTAGAATATCTAGGCGTGGAGGTGAGTCTATGGTGTAGGGATTTATGGATAGAAAAGAGCAAAAAGAACAAAATTTAAAAAGCCCGAGAGGGCTTTTTAAAATCTATGGTGCCGCGGGAGAGATTTGAACTCTCACGACCTTGCGGTCAGTGGATTTTGAGTCCACACTGTCTGCCAGTTCCAGCACCGCGGCATGTGTTGTTCAAGATTATTTTATCGGTTTCTGCCTTATTTGTCCAGAAAAAAACGACAGCTGGAGTTAGCTGTCGTAGAGAGACAAAATTAATTGTTAATTGTTTGGGGCTATAGTTATTTTATGTCCCGGGAGATCCCTCGGATAGAGATCAAAATGAGTGCTTTTCCCCTCGGTGCCCAATGTTTTGGAAAGGGCGTTAAGCAAATTAATCAATTTTTTGAAGTCATCGCTGCTTATTTCAAAGAAAATTTTTCCCGAAAACTGTCTTTTCGCATTTTTTATGCAGGGGTTTTCTGCGCTTATCTGCTGAAATTTTTCCCAAAGAACAATGGGATCAACTGGATGTAAAGAAGAAGATATCAAAGCGAGCCTCAATATAATTTCCATATTTTCTCCTCCTTGTTTCAATGCAGAAATAGAGAGATATAGTATGATAAATTAAAAGCCTGGTATTGTCAAGATTGCTTCTTTTTTTTCTGTTTTTGTTGTAAAATAGTATTAATGGCTAAAATCATAAGCATCGTTAATCAAAAAGGCGGAACGGGCAAAACTACCACCGCGACCAACCTCGCCGCTTTTTTGGCGGCGCTGGGAAAATATATTTTATTGGTGGACTTAGATCCGCAGGCCAACGCCACCAGCGGCCTTGGTTTTGAGCCAGAAAGCATAGAAAGAAATTTATATCACAGCCTGGCTGAAAATGTTTATCCCGAAGATATTATTAAAAAGACAAATCTTTTTGGCTATGACCTGATGCCTTCGTCCGGCGATCTGGCCGGGACGGCTGTTGAGCTGGTTAATCTGCCCGAGCGGGAATTTAAACTTTACAACTTATTGCATCGTGTGCGCACCAACTATGACTACATCTTAATTGATTGTCCGCCAAGCCTCGGCTTGCTGACAATTAACGGGCTTACCGCTGCCGACGAAATCATCGTGCCGGTGCAATGCGAATATTATGCGCTGGAGGGTCTGGGGCAGCTGCTTAAAACGGTCAATTTAATTCAAGATAATTTGGGGCGGGATGTAAAAATTAAAGGTGCGCTGCTGACCATGTTTGACCGGCGCAATAAATTGGCGCGGCAGGTGGCCAAGGAAATCCGGCTGCATTTTCCCGGTTATGTTTTTGAGGCGGTAATTCCGCGCTGTGTTAGATTGGCCGAGGCGCCGAGTTTTGGAAAAACTATTTTTCAATACGATATGGCTTCGCAGGGCGGCAAAGCGTATCGTCAGCTGGCAGAAGAAATTATCAAGCTGGAAAAAGAATTTTATATACCGCCCAAATCAAACTTTCTTAAATAAATAGATAGCGACCCGAATGTCCCGGGTTTCCATTCGAATGACCCGAATATTTGAGTCATTCGGGTGTATTCGTAAATTAGTGTTGCTGTAATATGACTAAATTAGGCAAAGGACTGCAGTCTTTAATTCCTCCCAAACAAAAAGCGACAGAAGTTGACTATCCAAAAGCTTCCCAAACCTTACGGGAAAAAAAGGAGAGTATTTTTGATATTGAAGTCGGCAAAATAAAAGCCAATCCTTATCAGCCCCGTCACGAAATAGACATTCAGGCGTTAAAAGAGCTGTCCGAATCCATTAAACAGCACGGAATTTTACAGCCCATAATTGTCACCAAAGACATTAAGCAAACCGGACGCGGGCAGGAAGTTCAATATCAAATGGTTGCCGGCCACCGGCGGCTGGAGGCGGCCAAATTGGCCAAGCTGCCGTATGTCCCTGCGATAATCAGGGACTCAACCGAGCAGCAAAAACTGGAGCTGGCTTTGGTGGAAAATTTGCAGCGCACTGATTTAAACGCTATTGATAAGGCCAAGGCTTTTAAGCGTTTGCAGGAAGAGTTTGATTTGACCCATGAGGAAATCGGCAAAAAAGTCGGCAAAAGCCGCGAGGCGGTTACCAATACTTTCCGCCTGCTGAACCTGCCCGAAGCAATTCAGTCGGCACTGACCCAGGGTAAAATTTCCGAAGGCCACGCCCGCACGCTGGCTGGTATCAAAAATCCGGCTGCTCTACAGGCGCTGTACGAAGAGATTATTAAAAATAATCTGTCGGTCAGGCAGATTGAACAGCGCGCGCGGGAAATTTATGTCAGCGCGCACAAACGGCGGGTTGTTTTTGACCCGGAGATAAAAAAAATCGCCCAGAAGCTGGAACTGTTTTTGGGGCGCAAGGTGCAAATTAAAAAAAGCGGCGTGGGCGGCCGGCTTCTGGTGGAATTTGAAAGCAAAAATGACCTGGAGGAAATAGCTCAAAAAATTACCAAGATATAAAAATATTAAAAGGAGGGCGCCCCGCCCCCGCATTCTGCGGGGGCGGGGCGCTTTTAAGTTTCCTCCTCTTTTCATTTTTTCCAGTCAACTTCCACGAAACGGTTTTTGTCTTTCAGCCTTTTTAAATTCGGGCAATCGCTGCGATGGACCGTGACGCGGCGGTTCAAAACCGCGATGTAGCCGACAATGGCATCGGGCGGCTGGGGATGGCAGCAATTGGCCAGCGCCGTTGTAATTTTTGGGTCGCCCTTCACTAAGGCGGACGGCGCAAGGATCTTCGGTTTAGCCGGCTGTTTTGGCTGGATAATTTTTGGTGTTTCTTTTTTTACTTCTTCTGCTTCACCAGAATCAGCCCGGTTTTTCTTTAGCCAGCTTTTAATGCGGTTGCGGGCCTGGCTCGTTTTGGCAAATTTCAGCCAGTCGCTGGTCGGATGAGCCTGCTTTTGTGTGATAACCTCAATTACTTGGCCGTTTTGCAGCGGCGTGTCCAGCGATATCATTTTGCCTTCAACCTTGGCGCCCTGGCAATGCTGGCCGACTTCCGAATGGATATGAAAGGCAAAGTCAATGGGCGTTGCGCCTTCGGGCAAATCAATAACATCGCCCTGGGGCGTGAAGACGAAAATTCTGTCTTCAAAAAAATCAATTTTTACCGATTGGAAAAAATCGTCCGTTCCGGGAGCCATTTCTTTCTGCCATTGCTGCAGCTGCTGCATTAACCTCATTTCTTTATCCGGGGCTTTGGTAAAAAACCGGCGGATATATTCGCGCAGCCCTTTTCGTTCTGAATAGTACCAGTGGGCGGCGATGCCGTATTCCGCTTCGCGGTGCATTTCGGGCGTTTTGATTTGGAACTCGGTGATTTTGCCGCCCGGACAAAAAACTGTCGTGTGGAGCGAACGATAACCGTTGGGTTTGGGCAGGGCGATATAATCTTTTATCCGGCCGGGCAGGGGTTTCCAGAGCTTGTGAATCACACCCAGCGCCGCGTAGCATTCATCAACGTCTTTAACAACAATTCTTAGCGCTACCAAATCATAAATTTTATTTAAGTCCATCTGATAGCGATTGAGCTTGCGGTAAAGGCTGAAGTAGCGTTTGGCGCGCGAATGGATTTCTATCGGATCAATACCTGCTTTTTCCAGTTCTTTTTTAATTATCGGCGTTAATTTTTTAAGATATTTTTCTCGTTCCTCGTATCTATCTTTCACTTTTTCAACCAGCCAGGCATATTTCTCCGGCCACGAAATTGGAAAGGCCATATCTTCCAGCTCGCCGGAAATTTTTCTCATGCCCAGCCGATAGGCGATAGGCGCGTAGATTTCCAGGGTTTCCTGGGCAATCCTTTTTTGTTTAGCCTCGTCAAAAACGCCGACAGTTTTCATGCCGTGGTAGCGGTTGATTAATTTAATCATAACCACCCGGATATCCTTGGCCGTGGCCAAAAACAGCTTTCTTAAATTTTCAATGCTGCGCTGCGCTCCTTTATGCTCAACTTTGCTGGTGTTGGTTACTCCTTCTACCAGAAAAGAAATTTCGTCGCCGAATTTTTTTTTGAATTCTTCACGGTTAACCTTCACCCTCTCAAGCGCCTCATGCAGTATGCCGGCCACCACGACCGAGGAACCAAGGTTAATTCCCGCCAGGTCCAGCGCAATTTCCAGGCAGTGGTCCAGCAGGCTTTGGCCCGAAAGCCGCCGCTGGCCGTAGTAGGCAAACTGGGCGTAATTAAAGGCTTTCTCAAGCAATCCCATGTTCAGCTTGGGATTAATTTCTTTTATTTTATTGAGAAATTCGCCTTTTTCCACGAGATTAAATTAATTGACAATTTAAATTATGAGCGTATAGTATAATAAGCATTAAATTTTTAGGGAAAATTTTAGGCGCAGTTCTTTTTATAGCATTAAAATGCTGGTCAGGGCAAGGAAAGAGGAGGCAGTTTATGTTGTGGAAAAGATGGAGGACAGGAAAGAAGGATTTGGACGAAGCAAGCAGGGTCCAGGCGGATTTAGCTGTGGCAATGGGTTTTTTAAACCTCCGGCGGGAAATATTGCTTGTGGTTAAAAATGGCAAGCTTACTGTTCCAACCGGCCATATGGATCCAAGGGTAGATAAGGATCCAGCCGACACTCTGCGGAGAGAGTCAGTTGAGGAGCTCTGGAAAAATTCACAAAAAGAGCTCGAAGGGGATTCTCTTTATCGAATTACCGCGAGGCTAGGTACAACACCGAGAAATCTGGATGACCCTGCAAAAACAAAGTCGTTTGATATTTTTATCTGCAGACTGACACCCAAGGCTGCTGCGTTGGCAGACTTTGAGGAAAAAGGACAAAAAGGCCAAGTTTACGTGAAGCCGCCAACAGAGGAAGAGCTTCAATATTTGTCTCCGTCTGGGATCATAGACGGGCTAGCCCTGGAGGTATTAAGTCGATACGCGCGAGCCTTTTTATCTCATCGTAAAGGAGGGAAAAATGAGTCTGCTGGAAA
The DNA here is from genome assembly GCA_018818145.1 of Patescibacteria group bacterium. Taxonomy (GTDB): domain Bacteria; phylum Patescibacteriota; class Minisyncoccia; order Portnoybacterales; family GWB1-42-6; genus JAHIST01. The sequence continues at coordinate 3,531 of JAHIST010000058.1, read as the reverse complement.
AAATTTCATTCAAGAGGTGGAAGAGCCAGCGGGCTCTTAAACAAAGTTTTTTTGCCCTGACCGGCCATTATAAGCCTCAATTATTTATCAAAAAATTGGGGCTTTTCTTTTCTTTATAATCACATTCTTTATTGGAACATTTAACTTTTTCTCCGGCAGCTTCAGCCAGCAGAGAGCCGCACTGGGGGCATTTGGCGCCGGTCGGTTTTTGCCAGAGGGCAAAGTCGCATTTGGGCCAGCGGTTACAGGCATAAAACATTTTACCGCGTTTTGTTTTTTTGGCAATAATTTCGCCCTCAAAGCATTTGGGGCAGGAGACGCCGATATTTTGGGCGATATTTTCAGTGAAGCGGCATTTGGGAAAATCGGAGCAGGCATAAAACCGGCCAAAGCGGCTGGTGCGAATAACCAAAGGCTTGCCACATTTGGGGCAGGTTCTGTCGGTGGGTTCGGCTATGGTTTTTTTCTTTTCAACTTCGTCATATTTTTTTGTCAGATTTTCTTTGAATGGCTCGTAAAATTCGCGGATAATTGGAACCCATTTTTCCTGTCCCTCCGCGATTTTATCCAGATTTTCTTCCATGCGGGCGGTAAACTTCAGGTCAACAATCTGCGGGAAGTGCTCAACCAGCAGGTCATTAACCGTGAAGCCGATTTCAGTTGGCGCCAGTTTCCGATTATCATCTTTTTGAACATAATTGCGCTCCTGAATCGTGGAGATGGTCGGCGCGTAAGTTGAGGGCCGGCCGATGCCTTCCGCTTCCAGCGCCTTGATTAGCGAAGCTTCGTTAAAACGGGCGGGCGGCTGGGTGAAATGCTGCAGCGGCGTTATTTTTTTCAAATCAAGGAGTTCTTTTTCTTTAAGTTCCGGCAAAATTATTTCTTTGATTTTGCCGTCATAAACTTTTAAAAATCCGTCAAATTTAATCTGGCTGCCGGTGGCGCGAAAAGTATAAATCGCTTCTGTCGCCGGGGATTTTGCTTCAATGTCAATTGCGGTCGTATTCAAAATAGCGGGCATCATCTGGCAGGCCAGCGTTCGTTTCCAGATCAGATTATAAAGTTTGTATTGTTGGGGTGTGAGAAATTTTTTAAGGTCTTCTGGCGCCAGACTAATACTGCTTGGTCGGATGGCCTCGTGGGCTTCCTGCGCGCCTTTGCTTTTAGTTTTGTAAAATTTAGGGGAAGGCGGCAGATAATTTTTGCCAAAAATTTTTCCGATATAATTTCTAATGTCTTCTATCGCGTCCTTGGCCAGGTTCAGCGAGTCGGTGCGCATATAAGTGATCAAGCCAACCGAGCCTTCTGGCCCAAGGTCAATTCCTTCGTAAAGTTGCTGGGCAATTTGCATTGTTTGCTTGGCGGAGAAGCCAAGTTTTTTGACAGCCTCCTGCTGCAGGGTGCTGGTTACAAAGGGCGGAGCGGGATATTTTTGAATTTCTTTTGAATCAACCGCTGCCACCTGCCATTTTGAATTTTCCAGATTAGCCAGAATCTTTTTTGCTTCAACTTCGTTTTTAATGGCCAATTTATCTATCTGTTTATCCCCTTCTTTTATTAAGACTGCTTCAAAAGAATTTTCATCATTTTTGATTTTGAGAAGCGTAGCGACGATTGACCAATATTCTTCGGATTTAAAATTTTTAATTTCTCTTTCGCGTTCAACTATCAAGCGGACGGCGACTGACTGCACTCGGCCGGCCGAAAGTCCTTTGGCCACTTTGCGCCACAAAAAAGGGGAGAGCTCATAGCCGACCAGCCGGTCCAGAATCCGACGCGCCTGCTGGGCATCCACCAAATCCATGTCAATTTTGCGGGGATTTTTCAGCGCCGCCTCAATCGCTTTTTTGGTGATTTCATGAAAAACAATGCGGTCGGTTTGTTTCGGATCAAGCTCAAAAGCTTGAGTCAGGTGCCAGGCGATGGCCTCGCCTTCGCGGTCTTCGTCAGTCGCCAAAATAATCTTTTTTGATTTGGGCACGGCTTTTTTCAGTTCGCCTATCCTTTTGCGGGCCAGCATCGGAATGACATATTTCGGTTCAAAGTCATGTTCTACATCCACGCCCAACTTTCCCCTCGGTAGGTCGCGCACGTGGCCGTAGGAGGACTTAACAACAAAACCGGCTGGCAAAAAACGCTGGATAGTGCGGGCTTTGGTGGGAGATTCAACGATAACTAAGTTCATGTAACATGTAACATATAACATATAACAAAAATAAGCTCTGTAGTTTGTTACCTGTTATATGTTTTGTGTTTTGTGATTTTTATCTTGCTAAAACGTACTGCATTCCGCCCATATTTTTCACTTTTCCTTTCATTTCCATCAAACTTAAAGTTGAGTTGGCGACAGCGGTTTCCAGTTTAGTCTCCTGAATTATTTTGTCAACCGACAGAGGGTCGTGCGTCAAGATTTTAAGAATCAAGGCTTCTTCGGGCGTGTCGGCGACAATCCGGCAAGTTTCAATGTGGGCCACCAGGTTTTTTAAATTCAGTTCGTCCAAAATATCCTGTGCGCCAGAAACCAGTTTCGCCCCCATTTTTATTAAATTGTTTGGGCCCAGGGAATTGGCCGAATAAATGGAACCCGGAACGGCAAAGACATCGCGGTTCTGGTCCAGCGCGTGGCGGGCGGTTATGAGGGCGCCTGATTTGGCCGGCGCTTCCACTATCAGCGTGCCCAAGCTTAAGCCGCTGATAATCCGGTTGCGGGCGGGGAAGTGGTGTTTCAGGGCGAAGGAACCAATTGGATATTCGCTCAAAACCGCTCCGTTTTGCGCAATTTGCTCTGCCAGGCGGCGATTGCCCGGCGGAAAAAGACTTTGCGGGTCAAGCGAGGAGCCGACCACGGCGATGGTACGCTTTTGTTGCTGGACCGCTGCCAAATGAGCGAAAGTATCAATGCCGTGCGCCAGTCCGGAAATAATCGTCAGGCCCGATTGAGCCAAGTCGCGCGAGATGTGCGCGGCAACCTGCTGGCCGTAGGGGGAAAGCCGGCGCGTGCCCACAATTGCCAGAGCAAACTCGTCTTCTGGTTTGAGGGCGCCCCTTATATACATTATATATGGCGGGTCATAAATTTCTTTTAAGAGCTTGGGATAGTCTTCGTCTAAAAGCGTCAAAATGCCGATATTTTCTTTGGCAATTTTTTGCAGTTCTTTTTCCAAATCCATTTGCGGCCTTTTGGATTCAATTTCCCGGGCGAGCGTTTCTTCCAGGCCGGCTTGAATAAAATCTTGAGCCCTGCCATTTTTCCAGGCGTTCTCGGCCGTGCCAAAAAAACCTAAAATTTTTTTAAATCTTGCCGGCCCGATTTGTTCGTTGAAGGAATTGAAGGCGTGGAAGTATTTGGCGTCTTTGTGCATGAGGGATTAACAAATTTTTTAATTGTATTGTGTAAACTTAACTTTGAAGTGCACCACTTCAGGTATAATAAATACATATGAAGTACACGCACTTTTCAAAGCCAGATAGGCTGGAACTCTCCATCCTATTGAACAGGGGTTATTCATACAGAGAAATTGCCATATCTCT
>JAHIST010000057.1 GCA_018818145.1 Patescibacteria group bacterium | reverse complement strand
TAGAGTGGTCGCAAATATTAGCTTTTGCTCTTTTGGTTTCGGGCGGTCTGCTGATTTCTTTAAAAACAGAAAGAGGCGTCTTAAGGGAAGGATTGAAAGACTTAAAAATAGTTATTTTGGCAATTTTGCTTGGGGCGATTTATTGGGTCTTGGCCAAGCATATCTTTGAGGCGCAGGGTTTTGTTACGGGATTTATCTGGTCGCGTCTGGGGCTGGTGATTGGCGCGCTGCTGGTTTTAATTTATGCGCCATGGCGACGGATGATTTTGATTTCAACCCGTCAAGCCACCGGCCAAGTTAGCGCGCTGATGGGTTCAAGCAAGCTGTTGGCTGGCTTTGGCTCGCTTTTTGTCCATTTGGCTTTGTCGCGCGCCAGCGCTTCGTTGGTTCAGGCGCTGCAGGGGACAGAATATGTATTTTTGTTGATTTTGACGGCATTTCTTTCTAAAAAATTCCCGGAAATAATAAGAGAAAAATTAAGCGGCGCCATAATTTTACAAAAAACAATCGCTGTTTTGTTAATTGTTGTCGGTTTGGCAATTTTAGCAATATAAATTATGAGGAAGAGACGAAAAAAATTATTTCTTACAATTTTAATTTTAGTTTTTATAGTTATTTTACTTTTTCTTTTACGCCGTCCGGCCGGCGTGGTTAACGGCGATGATATTAAATGGGGCACGGCTTTTTCTAAAGATTTTGCTGAAAAAATGAGCTTGGATTGGCGCGAAACTTATTTGGCGATTCTGGACGATTTAAAACCCAAGGCATTGCGCCTGCCTATTTATTGGGATGATATTGAGCCGCAGGCGGGTGTTTATAAATTTGACGACTATGATTGGATGGTTCATCAGGCCAAAGAGCGCAACATTGAATTAATTTTGGTGATTGGCCGCAAATTGCCGCGCTGGCCCGAATGCCATGTTCCTGGCTGGGCCGCTTCGCTTAACTTGGAATCGCAAAAAACCAAATTATTAAAAACGCTGCCCGAAATCGTTAATCGCTATAAAGATTTAGACAATCTTTATTTATGGCAGGTGGAAAACGAACCGTTTTTACCCTTTGGCGAATGCCAGCTGGCGGGCGGCGAATTTTTAGACAAAGAAATTGAGCTGGTCCGCTCGCTGGACCCAAAGCATCAAATTTTAGTAACTGACAGCGGCGAAATAAGCATTTGGTTACGGGCAGCTAGCCGGGGCGATATTTTTGGCACAACCGTTTATCGAGTCATCTGGAATCAATACCTGGGCTATTTTAAATACCCCCTGCCACCGAAATTCTTTTGGTTAAAAGCCAACCTGACACGCTTTTTTAATCCTGGCAAGCCAATTATCGTTTCAGAGCTACAGGGTGAAACATGGGGGCAGCGCATGCCTTATGAGACGCCTTTAGAGGAGCAATTTAAATCTATGGATTTAAATCAATTTAATGAAAACATCGCCTATACCAAGCAAATCGGCTTTCCGGAAGTTTATTTGTGGGGAGCGGAGTGGTGGTATTGGCTGAAGGTTAAGCATAATCAGCCGGAATTTTGGGAAGCGGCAAAAAAATTAATTAATTCAAATTAAAAAACTATGTATTATTTGGGTTTTGACATCGGCGGCTCAAGCATCAAAGCCGTTTTGGTTGAGAGCAGACAGCTAATTAAGCCGGTATTTGACAAATCACCTCAAAAACTTGAGGGGATGGCAATGGTTTGGGAAAGAAAAATAATTAAATCCGCAACCGAACAATCGCCGGGCAGCCTTGAAAAATTGTTAGAGGCGGTCACAAAAATCTTTTCTGAATTGGGCGCAAGCCTTGATTTTAAAGAAATTGGCGGAATCGGCTTTGGCATTGCCGGCGCGCTGGATGTTAAAAGGGAAAAGATGTTAAATAGTCCCAATATCCAATATCTTAACGGCCAGCCGCTCAAAAAGCTTTTTGAAGAAAAATTTGGTTCCTGTCCGATAAAGCTGGAACACGATGTTGTCTGTTTTTTGTTGGCCGAAAAAGAGCTCGGTTTAGCCAAGGGGTTTAAAAACGTCGTTTTTTTAACAATAGGCACGGGAGTTGGCGGCGCTTGGATGACAGATGGTAAAATTCAGCTTGGCGTTCATGGCGCGGCTGGCGAGTTCGGGCATATGGTTATTGAGGCTGGCAGCCGCTTAGACTTTGAAGATTTGACGGCTAATGAATTTGTAAAAAGAAAGATAGGGGTTGGCGCGGCCGAAGCCGAAAAAATGGCTCGGGCGGGAGATGAAAAAGCTTTGGAAGTTTTTAGAGAAAGGGGGAAAAATTTAGGCATTAGCTTGGCCAACATTATTAATATTTTTGATCCTGAGGCAATAATTTTAGGCGGCGGCGCTAATTCCGCCAAAGATTTGCTTTTACCTTTTATTCAAGAGGAGATTAATCAGCTTGTTCTTTCTCCGTCGGCAAAACATGCGCCAATTTTATTTAGCGAACAAGGAGTTTATGCCGGCGCGTTGGGCGCGGCAATGCTTTTTGAACAGAATTAGGGATTGTGTCCGGATAAAGGGAGGAGTTTTTTAGTATTGACCAAAGCCAAAAGTTTTGTTAAAATTTTGTATTATTATGAGAGATGAAACAATAAGAAAAACTTACCTTGATTACGCGGCAACCACTCCGCTTGATCCGGAGATTTTTGAGGCAATGAAGCCGTATTTTTCAGAAAAATACGGTAATGCTTCTTCTGTCCATCAATTTGGCCAGGAGGCGCAGCAAGGGGTGATTAAGGCCCGTCATCAAGTCGCCGATTTTTTGGGTTGCGAAGCGGAAGAAATTATTTTTACCAGCGGCGCGACCGAGGGCAACAACACCGCGATTAAGGGTATCGGCGGTAGTAAAAAAATAGCGCAGGAACTGGGCGACAAGCCCCATATTATTATTTCTAAAATTGAGCATGAATGCATTTTAAGTTCCAGCGAAAGACTAGAGCACGAAGGTGTAGTGGAAGTTACCTTTTTGCCAGTTAGTCGCGACGGTCTGGTTGATTTGGAGGAGTTGCGAGCCAAAATAAAGCCAAATACCGTATTAATATCTGTAATGTGTGTTAACAATGAAATCGGCACGATTCAGCCGATAGAAGAAATCGGGCGGCTGCTCAAAGAAATTAATAAAGATAGAAAAAATAGAATTTATTTTCATACCGACGCGGCTCAGGCTATAAATTATTTGGATTGCGATGTGCAAAAATTAGGCGTTGATTTAATGACTCTTTCGGCTCATAAAATTTATGGGCCAAAAGGAGTTGGCGCGCTTTTTGTGCGCAAAGGAACGCCAATGGCCCGTTTTATGGACGGGGGCGAACAGGAATTTAAATTGCGAGCCGGCACGCATAATTCTCCGGGAATTGTCGGTCTTGGGGCGGCCATAGAAAAAAGCAAAAATCAAAAAGCAAAAATCAAAGAGACGGAAAGATTGCGGGATAAATTTATTGAAGGCGTTTTGTCGAGTATTTCTCACGCTTTTTTGAACGGTTCGCGCGAACAACGGGTTGCCAATAATGCTAATTTTCGTTTTGAAGGAGTGGAGGGTGAATCAATTGTTGTCGCGCTGGACTTGGAGGGTATTGGCGTTTCCACCGGCTCGGCCTGCGCCGCCCGTTCTTTATCACCGTCGCACGTTTTGCTGGCTTTGGGGTTGAATCATTTGGAAACCCACAGTTCGGTTCGTTTCAGCCTGGGGCGCTATACCACCGAAAAGGAAATAGACAGAGTTTTGGAGGTTTTGCCGAGGGTTATTGAAAAACTAAGAAACATTAGCGGGAATTTAGAAAGTTCGGTTTCAGCAGAACGAGGGCAATTGCCAAAGGATTTTGGGTGTTAAAAATACTTTGCCGCTTTTTTGCCGCCAAAAAAGCGGCGCCGCGCCTGCCAAAGCACGATAATGATTCGGCGATACTGCATCTAACGCAAGCTTAATCACTCAAAAGATGTAATTCCACGTAATCAGCTTTGGTTATCGGTCGCACGTCGCCAAAGGCTATGGCCGACGGCGCGCGGGCAGGGAAAAAACCGCCGCGCGGCGATAAAATTTTGAAAAATTCTAAAGCTCGCCCCTGCCCCGTTAGATAGTTTTCAAATCTAACGGGGCGAGCTAAATTTGCTATCCACGCCCCGCTACGCGGGGCCCGACCACAGCACGCAAATTTTTAACGCTCGGCTCGCCTTGAATTTGAACAAAATTTTTCGCATGCGCGGGAAAATAATACAATGAAAAACGATAAGTTTCTAAAATTAAAAGGCGCGAATATGGATATAAATTTAACAGCCGATCCGAAAAAAATTCATTGGAAGCAAGATGAATGTCCTTGGAATAAAGAAGAAGGAACGAGAAAACATAAGTGCGCTGTAAAAAACATATCTATTTGTGATTATTTTAAAGGGATAGAGCCATTGGATAAGGTAATTTGTGCTTATAAAGTAAAAGGATAATTTAAAATTTTTGATTTTTTATTTTATTATCTATGTATACTAAAAAGGTAATTGAACATTTTCAAAAACCCCACAATCTGGGGAAAATGAAAAATCCAGACAGCGTAGGGGAAGTTGGTAACCCTGTTTGCGGCGATTTGATGCGGATATATTTGAAGGTGAAAAAAAATAAAAAAAGAAAGGAAGTCATTGATGATATAAAATTTGAGACCTTGGGTTGTGTGGCCGCAATTGCCACTTCTTCCATGATTACCCAGCTGGCCAAAGGGAAAACTTTTGAGGAAGCCCAAAAAATAAAATTTTCCGATGTGGAAAAATCTTTAGGATCTCTGCCGCCGGTAAAAAAACACTGCGCTGATTTGGCCGTACGTGCGCTGCTGGCGGCAATTAGTAATTATAAAAATTAATGGCTGGCTGACCGTTTCGAAAAAACGCAGAAGCATTGTCTACGTGCGAGTTCGGGCAAGTCTCTCGCTTTCGACCACCCCCGCCTTGCCAAAGCCAATAGTGATTAGTCGGAATTACCAAGAATGTAAACTTTAGCAGTGAGACATAAATAATATTTTGTTTTCACTTTGGCTATTGGCGGGCAGGCACTCCAGCCCTGCTCCTCGTCCCGCTTTCGCGGGACTCGTCGCGCCGGTCTTCGCTCAAGACTTGCCCGAACTCGCTCTATTCGTAATTAGTTTTAATTCGTAATTAGTAGGTCCATATGCAGATAGATAAATTCACAATTAAAGCCCAAGAAGCCTTGCGCGACGCGCACAATCTGGCGAGCGAGCGCGGGCAGACCCAGATTGACATATTGCATCTGGCGCTAGCTTTGGTTTTACAGGAAGGCGGTATTGTCGTGACATTGCTGGAAAAATTGGACGTTAATTTGCCGATGCTGGAGGCGGAGCTGGAAAAAGAAATTACGCGCCTGCCGCGGATTTTGGGCGAGGTGCCTTTTGGCCAGGTAATGTTGAGCCCTGATTTAGGTCGCCTAATTAATCACGCCAGCAAAGAGGCCAAAGACTTGGGAGATGAGTATGTTTCGGTTGAACATTTGCTGCTTTCAATTTTTAGCGTTGGCGGCCGGGCTAAAGAAGTTTTTCAGAATTTTAACACTGATAAGCGCGGGATTTTGAATATTCTGGAAGATGTCCGCGGCGGCCAGAAAGTGACTGATGTTGAGCCGGAAAGCAAATATCAGGTGCTGGAAAAATATGCCAGAAATTTAACCACGCTGGCGCGAACGAAAAAACTTGATCCGGTAATCGGCCGGGACGAAGAAATCAGGCGGGTGATGCAGGTGCTTTCGCGCCGGACGAAAAACAACCCCGTGCTGATTGGCGAGGCGGGCGTGGGCAAAACCGCCATTGTTGAAGGTCTGGCTCAGCGAATTGTGGCTGGCGATGTACCCGAAAGCTTA
>JAHIST010000056.1 GCA_018818145.1 Patescibacteria group bacterium | reverse complement strand
CCTTTATCTGCGCGACCGCAACGGTTACGTTGCAGGTGCCGACATCTAAGCCAATAATAATTTTTTCGCGTGCCACAAAAGAAAATTAAAAGTGAAAAGTTACAATTCAAAATTTAAAAGTTTTATTCATCCGCGCGGCGCCGCTTTGGAGTTTACCCCGATGAATATCGGGGCCGCCAAAAAAGCGGCAAATAAAATTATCTAGCTATCTGATAAATCTAAAAGACGCGACCATCCCGCTCCACTCCGGTATTGATTTCTCTTCAAACCCCGCGTGATTAATAGTGATGTATTTATTATCTTCGGTTTTGACAGTAAAAGGCGGGTCTGTTTTGTAGATATTTTTAAATGCGTCGGGAGTGTCCCAGACTTCAACCTGAATTATATATGATTGGCCCGACGGGCTCAAAAAAAGAACCAGGGAATGGGACCAGCCGTAGGTATCCTGAGCAGCCTTATATTTTGCCGGATATTTTATTTCAAAGCCGTATTGATCGTTTTGATATATCTGCCAATCAGCCGTATCCGCACAGCTTTCTTCCCATGCTCTTAAACATTTCTGCTTTTCCTCGCACCAGGAATAGCCGGCCGCGATAAGACATCCGTGCTCATCTTTATCTCCGCCGATTATTTGCGGTGAAGGGCAGGCCCCTCCTTCGCACAAGGCTTCGGAAGGGCAAGGTGCAAATTCGCAATTGGGTCCAGTGCGGCCGACATAGGAACCGTCGGGACATTGTTTGGCTTCCATAGTACAAGCTGTTTGACTACCGCCTCTGTTCTGCCACCAATAATATCCGCCCCACGCCGCGCCGGCCAAAACCAAGATTCCGACAATGACCAGCGCGACAATTTTAAAAGTGTTTCTTGACGGCTGCGGTTGGAAATTTTGAGGCGTCTGCCCCGCGCTTGTATTCGGGGTAAAATTATTTTGTGGTTGTGTGTCCGTAATTTTGTTTTATTAATTTATTAAAAATTTGCGAAACATTTAAAACTTCTGCCCACTTTTTGAGATATTTTTTGTTCAGGCGTTTTTGGGCCTGACAAACGCTTAAAGCGTCAAAAAAATGCCGGTCTGATTCGCTTTCCTTATACCACTTCAACTTGATTAAAATTAAATCCTCGGGACTAATAAAATAAATCGGCTGGCCTAAAAATTTTGCTTTTTTTCGGCGGCGCATCTGTGATTTGCCGAAAATATCAGCCTGTAAAATCCAAAAATCAATTTTTAAGCCGGTTTCGTGATGAATCACGTTAAAAGTACTCCTCAACAAGACAGCATCTTCTGCCGCTTCTTCCGGAAAATAGAATCCATCAGAGATAAATATCTTTTTTAGAGCTTCTATGTCTTTCGTCGTAATGGCAATAATTACATCCAGATCGTGGGTTGTCCTGATCCTGCCCCAGACATTCACCGCAAATCCTCCGCTGATAAGATAGGGGATTTTTACCCGCTCCAAATCTTTTATGACTTTTTTGATAACCTCTGCCTCTCCCATTGTTCTTGAATATTATTTAGATTCCATTTTTCAATTAACTTTTCGCGCAATTTTTCGCCTGAAATTTTCGGTGTTTGCATTTTGACGCCGATTTTCGCGAATTCTTCAGCCAGATTATTCAATCCTGCCATCGCTTCAAATTTATTTTTTATTACGTTAATTTGTCTGGGCATAGAAATTTAATTAGCTTGTCCCGAATTTATTGAGGGATGAATTTGAAGGTGGAAAGGATTTGATTAAATTCTGGTAGAGAATTCTGGGTTTTTGTTTTGCCGTCATAGCCAATATAGCCAACGCCGCCAGCAGGTCGCGGAGTTATAAAATAATCATAATTCCCTTTTTGCAAATAATAAAAGTATACTTCTTGAAAACATTTATCTTGGGGTGGGGTATACACTAATTTGGCCGAATAATTATTTGTCCCCACCATTACGCTCTCAACCGGACTTGCGCATTCTGCAAGCTGCCCATTAAACCCGGCCTTTAAGAATAGTCCAACACCCGTATTTATAGCCGTATAATCCATAACTTTATTTCTCTCATACACGTCAACATTAAATCCTGTTTCACCAGGAAAATCTTTGTTAAATTCAATAGATTTTAGATACAAAACCCCCTCTCTTGGATAAGGCGGGTCGTGTTCAGTGTACTTTTGCCATACATCAGGATATTTCACCTCAAACCCGTACTCTTGATTCCGATAAGTCTGCCAATCGGCGGTGGCATCCGGACTTACCGATGGGCTCGCGCTCGGACATTCGGCAAACTCGCAATTGGGTCCCGTACGGCCGACATAGGAGCCGTCGGGACATTGCTTGGCGTCTTGGATGCAAGCATGGATAGAGGGCGAAGGAACAGGGCTAAACCATTTCTGCCACGCAAATACTCCGCCTCCAGCGGCCAAAATAGCAACAACCGCTATCGATAGAATCAATAACCATGTTTTTTTGGAATAAGGATTCGGACTGGCTATATTGGGCTTATTGTTTTGAGAATTATCTAACGCATTGGGAGCATTTGATTGTTGATCCATAAATTTTATCCTCGCCTCGCATAAACGAAAAAAATATTATTTATCTTATTTGTTTTATTCTCCCTGAAATTTTTTTAGTTTTTTTAATCACTTGTCTAATTAAAATAATTTGCCGATGGTTTTCAAAAATTCGTTAAAATCTTCAAGCTCGCTTCTGGCATATTGCAGAATGTTTTCATCGTCAACTTCCCAATAATGATGCATTAGTTTGTTTCTAAATTTTACCATTTTTCTTAACCTCTCGGCCAAATCTTCCGCCAGCAAACCTTCTTTCTCCAACACTTCAAAACATTCACCGAAAGCCGAAACTCCTTTATTAAATTTTTTCGCCGCGATATGCACGCAAATACTGCCTACCGCCTCAATAGCCTGCAAAAGATAATATTTCACTGCCGCCATATTTTCTTTTTTAGACCAAAATTCCGCGTCAGGCAAGGCGGATAATCTTCGAATTTCCGCCAGTGCGTCACTAATTTCCGAAATTCTCTGTTTAATTTTTTCTTTGTCTATTTCCATATTATGCTGGAATAAGTTCTTTTAAGGATTGATAAGCGATGTATTCATTGGCGATTGCCTCCAAAGAACTTTTTTCTATTATATCAGACAACAAGCTTTCATCTTTTGAAAACAGCAGTCTACCGTTTTTAGTCACATTATTGACAAAAGAATTAGGAGCGAAATTTAAAACTTTGACCTCAAAAACATCAAAAGGCAAATCAGAATGTCCGGCTAACAATTCGGATAATTTCAATTCGTAATCAAAAACTTCATCTTTTTTGATTTTATCCGCATAAACGCCAATGTCTATATCGCGAAAAGCGGGCGCGTTTAAAAAAGAGCCGAAAACAAACGCGAAAACAACGTTCTCTCGTTCTGAAAAAACTCCTTTGATTTTTTCAATGATTTCTTCTCGTTCGTCTAATTTTATTGACAGATATTCTTTCATAAAATTGTTTTTTCGCGAGCCATTTTCTTTTTTCCCCCCTCCTTTTTAAAGGAGGGCTGGAATGGATTTAAATCCCTCCTAACCTCCCCGCCTTGCCAAAGCCGATAATGATTAGCTTAATAATATATTTAAAAAGTCTTAAAAGCGGTAATAAATTATAATACCAAGCTATCACTTTGGTTATTGGCGGGCAGGCCTTTAAAAAGGGAGGGGCTATCTCGCTATTTCCCTCGCAAAAAGATAAATTTATTTAGCTTGTCCCGAGTTTATCGAGGGATGAATTTGAAGGTGGAAAGAATTTGATTGAAATCTTTTAACTCGGGTGACACATCTTTATCGGATAGACATTTTTGAAAATCACCGCTTTCATGAAAAAAAGTAATAATATTTATTAAGTCATTACCTTTATTAATCGCCAAGTAATTAGTCGTTTTACCTCCTTCAAAACAAACAAATTCAATCACGCAAAATTCAATATCATTTATTTTTTTCTTTTTGGCGCAATTTTTTATTTCATCGTATCTTACGTTAAAAGCTTTTTCAGCGTTTTCTTTTTCTATCTCCGGATTTTCAGGATAATCACGCTTCATTCCTAAAAAACTTATTGAAATTTTATATGTACTTCTGACCGGTTCTAATATCGTCATTTTTAACACTTGAGTTTCTTCTCTTAGTAGCCATGTATTGGGATATTTAAATTCAAATCCTAATTGTTCATTCCGATAAGTCTGCCAGTTGGCGGTCTCGCTTACTTCCGGCTCACACCAAATATAAGTGTCAATGCACCGAAGTGCGTTCATTTTGTATCCAGCCGGGCAATTTCCGTTTTCCGCCAACTTGTAGCCGCCGCTGGCCATGTCGCGCGCCGAAATTAAACAGCAATCGGGGCTATTTTTTTCTTTACACTTTTCAGCTAAATCCTGGTAATAAGGATCAAAAGACGATGTTGCGGGGCACGCCGCAAACTCGCAATTGGGTCCGGTACGGCCAACATAAGAGCTGTCGGGACATTGTTTGGCTTCCATCGTGCAAGCCACCGGGCCACCGCTGCGATTCTGCCACCAATAATATCCGCCCCAAGCCGCGCCTGCCAAAATTAAGATTCCGATGACAACCAACACAAAAATTTTCCAAGTGTTTTTTGTCGGCGCAACGACCGGAGGGGTTGGTTGAATGGGAGAAATGATTGGATTAAATTG
>JAHIST010000055.1 GCA_018818145.1 Patescibacteria group bacterium | reverse complement strand
GTTATGCTTTTTCTGGTAGTGAGATCGTCCTCGTTTCTGCTTAACTGCTTGCGTCTCGTCAAAAAGTTTTTTCGTAATAATTGGCTCGTGATTTCCTCTGTATAACTCGTTGTTATACTTAAACACGCCGTAGTAAAAAGGATTTGAAAGAATATCCTGCAAAGTGCTTACAGAAATTTGCTTTTCTTTTTTGCCTCGCAGACCTATTTTGCGGAATTTGTCCGCTAATTCTTTCAGGGTGTATTTGTTAGTCACGTACAATTCAAAAATCCTTTTTACTAATTTATGCTTTTGCTTGTCTATGACAATCGTGTGGCGTTTGTAGTCGTTTAGATAACCAAGCGGAGCCCAGCCCGGATATTCGCCTCTGCGGAGCTTCTGGCGCAGTCCTCGCTTTACGTTCTCGGATAAGTTATCTATGAAGTATTTACTTTGCCCGAATGCAATATTAAGCATAAATTTTCCCTGCGGCGTGTCTTCAAACCAAAAAGTAGGAAATTTGAGAGATTTTATTTTTCCTGTATCCACTAGATAGATTATTTTCCCTCCGTCTATCGGATTTCTCGCTAATCTATCCGGATGCCAGGAAACAATACCGTCAGCCTCTCCGCCTTCAAGACGTGAGAGCATTTCGCCAAATTTCATTCGGCCAGGTTCTTTGGCAGTTTTTGCCTCTTGGAAAGAGGCAGTGATTTCAAGTTTTTCTTTGGCGGCAAATTCTTTGAGTTCAGCGAGTTGCGCTTCGATACTCAAGACTTGCCGATCTTCCTCGTCCGTGGATTTACGGACATAGAGAAAATATTTATACATAGATTTAATTACGTAATTAAATAAGTATTTAAAAAAAGAGAAAAGTTTGCTTATGGTTCGGAAAGGTAAAAAGTTTGCATTTTTACCTAAATTTGAATGTAATCTTGCCTTTTTAATAAAGGCTCATCCTTATTGGCTCGGATTTTATAAAGAAATTCGAACTAAATTTAAAAAGAAATATAAGGAATAAAGGCGTTTTCGGGCGGAAGGGGGTTCGGGGGACAGACGCCCGCAAACGCCTCTTTCTCAAAAACAGACACGCCTTTCAGAAAAACTGCCAAAGAACCTGAAAAAATATCGGCTCGAACTTTATTTTAACCAAAAGCAAACTTTTCTCTTTTTTTACGGCCAACCATCCGCTAACCCCGGCCACCGCCCCTAAAAACCATATTCAAACTTTGCATATTCTTAATTTGAATATATCATATAATTATGACAAAGACAATACATTTAAAAGAATACAAGAAATTTATAACTAAATTAAAGCAAGCCCGATTGAATGCAGGGCTTAAGCAGGAGGAGGCGGCTGAAAAGTTAAGCAAGCCACAGTCTTATATTTCAAAAATTGAAGCAGGACAGCAGAGGATTGATATTATTGAATTAAAAAAATTAGCAAAAATATACAAGAAAGATATTAATTATTTTATAAAATAAAAGTATGCCGGAACAGGAAATTTTAACAAAAAAGGAGGCTATGGAATTTTTAGGATTAGATTCCAAGACATTTGATAATTATTTTAAGCACGCGGACGAATTCAAATGCCTTGAAAGGCCGAACGGACGCGGTTTTTTTAAATTCAACAAGGCAGAATTAAAAAAATGGCAGGAAAATTATAATTGGAGGAATATTGAGCTTGATTTAGACGATTATGCACTGTGCCTTGATTTCGCCCTCGCACAGCATTTAAGGGGCTATGTTATGTCGGATTGGGGAACAGGCAGGCAAAGAGAATTTGGGCAAAAAATAACCAACTGGGTAAAGGGTCAGCTGGCAGAGATCGCAGTGCAGAAATTTTTTAAAAAAGAATTTAACTGCGAAGTTAATCTTGATTTCGAAATTCATGAAAATATTGTCCCGCAGGATATAATCGGAGTAAAAGAAAATAGTAATTTTAGAGAGCCCCGGATCGGCGTCGGCATAAAATCTTCAAAGCCTAAAAATGCCTATCTTGTTTTGGGCGAAAATGAAGTTACGCTTGAAGAGAGGCGTTCTGAAATTTATATATTTTGCAGGCCTGATATACCAGATGATCATCTTCTTCGTTTAACAAAAGACAAGATAATAGAGGCTGTAAAAAATAAGCCACATTTTGACACCTATAAAAATAATATTCCAAGTTTTGAAAATATGTATTGTGAAATAGCGGGGTACTGCAGTATAAATGAATTAGAACGCGTTACGAGCATACCCGGGCAAGAATTTGAAAATGGATATCGATATGTTAAAAAATCCGGAGCTTTGCATAGAAGCCGACAAAAATGGCAAGAACTTATTGACCGCTTATAACTCTATTCCATTTTCGCCGTTTTGAAATTTTGCAGGTATAAATTTATAAGGAATTCCGGCAAACGTTTTTAAAACAGCTTCTATTATTACTTTTGCTCCTTGGCATGGCACCGCCATGCCTATTTGTTTTCTAACGCTTTCTTTCGAGCCTTCGAAGACAAAATTATCAGGAAAAGTCTGAATGCGGGCTCTTTCCCTGTTGGTCAGAGCCCGGTTTTCTTTCCAGTGGTATCCATGCGTACCGCCTCCGCCGCTTCCAGTAATTGTATAGGACGGCTTATCTGGATGGAGGCGCCGGTAGATTTGGCTCATTTTTGCTCCTTTGACATTCAAGCGCAAATGCTTTGGCAAATCGTCATGCCAAGCATTTTTGCCGGGCGGTATGTGCTTTAAGCGCTCAACTACTATTTTAGACTGGTTTGTGATTTCGTTATTGCTTGCATTTCGGGGGATAGGGGGATTTTCAAGCGCCTGTTTTGCAGTTTTATACCTGTTTTTCGTAGTCGGCGCCGGGACTTTAAATTCAAGATTAAGATCGTTGCGAATTCCTATTATAACAATCCTATGCCTTT
>JAHIST010000054.1 GCA_018818145.1 Patescibacteria group bacterium | reverse complement strand
CGTCAACTATCTTTATCTGTTTATTGCTTATGGGCAAAACCCATCTTAACCGTTCTTCTTTGAAATTTTGAGACATTTTTGTGCACATATCCCAGAATATGCTGTTCCGGGAAAACCCGCCATATGTGTGTGCACATTACCAAAAGCTCTTGACCTTTATTTCCAACTAAGCTACATTGGCTTAACACCTTCTGCGTCATTTTTATTTTTGCTATTTGATTTTTAATTTTTTATTTATGTTGTCCCCTCTCCAGCAGGCCGTTGACCTGATTCAAAAAAATAACAATATTTTAATCGTTCTGCCCGAAAACCTGAACGGCGACTCTTTGGGTTCTTCGCTCGCCCTGGCAACGGCGCTGAAAAATTTAAACAAAAAGGTTGAGCTGGTTTCGCAAGATTTGGTTCCGGATAAATTAAACTTTCTGGCGGGCCGGGAAAATTTGAAAAATAAGATCTCCTCCTGGCGGGACTTTATTATTTCCGTTGATACCTCAAAAAATAAAATTTCGCGCCTGCGCTATGAAAAAGAAAATAATGTTTTGAAAATATTTTTGGCCAGCGAGCAAAAAATGGAAGAACGCGACATCAAGCTGGAATCCGGCTCGTTTTTCTACGATCTGATAATCAGTATTGACTCGCCGGACCTGGAATCGCTGGGAGGTATTTTTGAAGACAACACCGAACTTTTTTTTAACAAGCCCGTTCTCAATATTGACCACAAAGCCTCCAACGAATATTTTGGCGAAGCAAACTTGGTTGAACCGACTGCCGCGGCATGCGCCGAAATTGTCGCCGGCTTAATTGAAAAGTTAGGGTCCGCCTTAATTGACGCGCCTTCCGCCACCGCCCTGCTGGCCGGCCTGATTGCCAAAACCCACAGCTTCCAAAATTCAAAAACAACTCCGCAAGCCTTAAATTTGGCATCGCTTTTAATCGCCAAGGGAGCCGAGCAGGAAAAAATAATCCAGAATCTTTATAAAACCATACCACTCAATCGCTTAAAACTCTGGGGCCGGCTGTTAAGCCGGGTAGACTTTGACCGACAAAACGACATTGTCTGGCTTTGGGCAGCGCCGGAAGATTTCATTTCCACCCAAACCTCTCCCAGAGAACTGCCTTTTATTATGGAAGAAATAGACAATCTTTTCCCGCAAATCGGCTTAATATTTATTTTATGGACCGATGAGGCAGAAACTATCTGGGCATTGGGCCGGGCCAGGCAGCCGGAATTGCTGCAAAAAATCAGTTTAGAGCTTAACGGCTCGTTAAAAAATGAAAAATTGCTGCTGAAATTAATTGAGACGGATATCGAATCTGCTAAAAAAAAGATTTTTTCAACGATAAACTATCTTTAATAGAAAATTATCAGCTGCCGCTGGCCCCGCTTAAAAAGCGGGTTTTTTGTTTGGGGGCGGCTTGCCCCCTTCTTGCCAGGTAGTGATCCCGCCAAGCGGGACTACTGCCCTGCTTGCTAAACTTTTACCGATAGATTAAACTAAAAATAGAATTTAATTGTATTTATTTCGACATGGCCACCAAGCCCAAAAGAAAATTGCCCCTTGAAGATAAACTGGAAATCAAACTGACGGAAGTCAGGCGCCAAGAAGAAGAACGGCTGACCCAAAATCTCGCCGACAAATTAAACTTGCCCTATATTGAATTAACCGTCTTCCCGATTGAAACCGATGCGCTGATTTTTATAGACGAGGCTTCTGCCCGCAAAGGTAAGCTGGCGGTTATCAAAAAGGCCGATCGCTCGCTAAAAATCGCGGTGGAAAATCCCGTTAATCCCGAAACAAAAAAGATTCTGGACAATTTAGTCAAACAAGGATTTGAATGCTTGCTCTTTGTTGTCTCCCGCCACAGCTTGGAAAAAGCTTTTGGCCGCTACAAAGACCTGTTCCAAAAAGGCAAAGAGATTACCGGCCGGGTTGAGATAACCGAAGAGCTGCTGAATAAATTCCAGCAGGAATTTAAAAGCCTTGACGATATCAAAAAAACAATAGAGGCTATGCCTCAAGACGAGGCAACTCATATTCTGGAAGCAATGATCGCCGGCGCGCTAAAAAACGACGCTTCCGATCTGCACATGGAAACTAAAGACGTCTCTGCCCTGTTGCGCTACCGCATTGACGGCATTTTGCACAATGTGGTTTTTTTGTCTTTAAAAACGTATAATTTAATCCTTTCGCGGATAAAACTTCTGGCCGGGATGGTTTTAAATGTCCGCGATAAAGCGCAGGACGGACGCTTTACCATCAAGCTGCAAAAAACCGAGATGGAGGTCCGCGTCTCCATTATTCCCGGACCCAATGGCGAAAATATTGTCATGCGTGTGCTTAATCCAAAAAATATAAATTTAAACCTTAAAGATTTGGGGTTTCGCGAGGATATTTATCAGTTCGTCATCAAAGAAATTAAAAGACCAAACGGCATGCTTATCACCACCGGCCCAACCGGCTCGGGCAAAACCACGGCGCTATACGCTTTTTTAAAAGAAGTAACGGATCCGGAAGTAAAAATTATCACGCTGGAGGATCCGATTGAATACCATTTGGACGGCGTCACCCAAACCCAGGTTGAGGCCGAGCGCGGCTACACTTTTGCCAGCGGCCTACGCGCTATTTTGCGCCAGGACCCGGATATTGTCTTGGTCGGCGAAATCCGCGACAGAGAAACCGCCGAGATTGCGCTTCACGCGGCGCTGACCGGACACATTGTTTTTTCTACTTTGCATACCAACGACGCGGCCGGCGCCATCCCCCGCTTTATTGACATGGGCGCCAGCCCCCCAATTCTTTCCTCCGCTCTAATTGATATTATGGCCCAGCGCCTGCTGCGGCGCGTCTGTCCTGACTGCAAAACGCAGCATGAGCCCAGCGCCCAGGAACGCGAAAAAATAAAAGCCGCTCTGGCCAATTTGCCAAAAACGGTTATTCTGCCTGCTTTTAGCCATGATTTTAAATTGTGGCGCGGTAAGGGCTGCGCCAAATGCAGCAACACCGGCTACCGCGGCCGCGTCGGAATTTATGAAATCATCCCTATAGATTCGGACATGGAAAAATTAATCACCAAATCGCCGTCGCACGCGGAGGTTTTGGAGTTGGTCAAAAAGAAAAATTTTGTTTCTATGTATCAGGATGGCGTGATCAAGGTGATGGAAGGCGTCACCACGCTTGAAGAATTAGAAGATATTGTGGGCACAGCGGGAAGCCAGAGATAAATTAAAAACCCTCTTTAAACTGTAGGCAAAATCTCCCTACTCTGGGGCAGGGGGGTAAAGATTTTGTCGAGGAGAAATTCAGCCGGAGCCAAATTTTCCTGAGGCTAAACAAAATCCCGGCAAGACCTAAAAATTGTTTGAAAAGGCCTTATTGCCTACAGATTAAAGGGAGCTTTTAACCGCGGAATTACGCTGATTTTTGAATGCGCCGCGGAACAAACGCAGAACTACGGAAATTTAAGGCGAATAGAACAGTCTATCACATCAGGATATAGCTGTCAAGAGGTGAATAACCTACATTTTAAGCCAAAAGATATACTTACCAACCCCAACCAAATTGAAGAAGATTTGTCCTTAGAAAGGACTCTGCGGCCCCAAAGCTTTAACGAATACCAAGGCCAGGAAAAAATCAAGGAGAATCTTAAAATTTTAATTGGCGCGGCCCAACACCGGCGCGAGCCGATTGAACACGTGCTGCTTTGCGGCGCCGCCGGACTGGGTAAAACCACTTTGGCGCACATTATCGCCCGCGAGATGGGCGCCGGAATCAAAGTAACCTCCGGCCCGGCAATTGAGCGCGTGGGAGACCTGGGCTCTATTTTAACAAATCTGACCGAAGGCGATGTTTTATTTATTGACGAAGCCCACCGCTTAAACAAACTGATTGAAGAAGTTCTTTACCCTGCGATGGAAGATTTCAAGCTGGATATTGTTATAGGCAAAGGGCCTTCCGCCAGAACGCTACAGCTGGATTTGCCGCACTTCACTTTAATTGCCGCCACCACCAGACCGGGACTTCTTTCCTCTCCCCTGCGCTCCCGTTTTGGCATAACTTTCCGCTTGGATTTTTACCAGCTGGCTGACATTGAAAACATCATTTCGCGCTCGGCGAAACTGCTGGATATCAAAACCCAGACAGAAGCGATAAAATTAATCGCCACTGCCGCCCGCTCCACCCCGCGCGTTGCCAACCGTCTGTTAAAGCGCGTGCGCGACTTCGCGCAGGTCAGGGGCGACGGCGCTATCAGCGGTCCGCTGTCCAAGGAAGCGCTGGCGATGCTGGAGATTGACCAACTGGGGCTGGAGCCCGTGGACCGGCAAATTCTTAATCTGATTATTGAAAAATTTGACGGAGGCCCGGTCGGCCTGCAGGCGCTGGCCGCCGCCATCAACGAAGAACAGGACACGATAGAAGATCTTTATGAGCCTTTTTTGATGCAACTTGGTTTTATTGTCCGCACGCCACGCGGCCGCGTGGCCACCCGCCAGGCCTACGAACATTTGGGACTGAAATATTTGGACAGCAACCAGAATAAATTATTGTAAATTTTAACACATGCTTTTCCTTGTCTCAATTTTTTTGGGTTTAATTGTTCTGCTTTTTGTTATTATTTTTTTGGCTGTCGCTTTTTATCATTTAATCCAATACAGCCTGCCGGCAAAATCTTTTAAAAAGCCGGCGGCATTTTTGATCGGAGCCGCCTTAACTTTGATTCTTATAAGCGGCGGAATTTTTTTAAGCATCCCCTGGGAAAATATTTAAATGATCGCCACTTTTTTACTTGCGCCGACCGAAAAAATAATTCTCGTTCTGCGGCGGCACCGCCTGATTTTATTTATGGGCCTGTTTAAGGTTTTTTTTCTGGCTTTGCTGCCACTGGCCGCTTTTATCGCGCTAGCCGCCTGGCTGCCGTCGTTTTTTGCAGAACAGAAGCTCTCTTTGGTATTTTGGTATTTTTCTTCTCTTTTCTGGCTCCTGCTTTTTTGCTGGGGAGTTTTGGTGTGGCTGGACTGGTATCTTGATTTGTGGATTTTGACTGATCAGCGCATCATTGATATTGAGCAAAGAAACTTCTTTAATCGGGAAATTTCGGAATGCAGTCTGGGCAAAATTCAAAATATTACCAGCAAGGTCAGAGGGCCTTTGGCAACTTTTTTAAAATACGGCAATGTGGAAATAAAAACAGCTAACCACGAAACTCTCTTAACCTTTGAACAAATTCCCAACCCCAATCAAATCCAAAATATAGTGCTGGCGGCGCATCAAGAATATCTCAAAACAACCGGTGCAAGAAATGAAGTTTAAAAAAAGAGAAATTATCAAAAATATTGCGTGGACAGGAACGGCGCTTTTTTTGCTGTTAGCGTCTTTTTTTATTGGGCCCGGAAACAGCCAAGGCGCCTCTTCTTTGATTATTAACGAAATAATGTATAGCCTGCCCGGCGCTGACGATAAGCACGAATGGATTGAACTTTTTAACGCCGGCTCCAGTGAAATTGATTTAACCGGCTGGAAATTTCATGACGGAGACGACGCAATCAACCATGCGCTTAATGCTCCGCCAAAAAATGGCAGCCGCGGCTCGCTGATTTTACCGGCTGGCGGCTTTCTGCTTTTGGCCGGCGACGCCGCCACTGTGGCTGCTGATTTGCCGGGCTTTAGCGAAGCGATTATTGATACGGTAATGTCGCTGGTCAATTCTTCGGCCACGCTCAAAATCATAAATAAAGACGGGCAAGAAGTTTGCTCCGCTTTTTACTCAAAAGAAATTGGAGCTGACGGCAATGGCAAAACTCTGGAATGGGACGGAGCCCAGCTGAAAGAAAGTTTTGCTGAAGGCGGCACGCCGGGAGCGCCAAACAGCGTCTTAAGTCCGAATTATTCACCCGCTCCGACGGCCACGCCTTCGCCCACAGCCACCGGGTCTGCTGAGACAGTCACACCTACTCCCTCAATCAGCCCGACCACCTCTCCCGCGCCGGCCTATCAATATTCAAAAGATATTTTTATCAATGAATTTTTTCCTTATCCGCCGACTGGCGAAAAAGAATGGATGGAGCTTTTCAACGCCGACGAAGAAATTATAGATTTAAATGGCTGGGGAATTTCCGACCAGACAAATATTGCTCATCCGCAAATCATTCCCGCTGATACAAAAATTGAACCCAACTCTTTTTTAGTAGTTGAACTGGGAAAACAAATTTTAAACAATGACGGAGACCAAATAAGTCTGCTCTGGCCCGACGGCCAAGTTTTGCACGCGGTTTCCTACCAGAAAGCAACAGCCAGCCAATCTGTCAGCCGCCTAGACAACGGCCAATGGATCTGGACTAACCGGCCTACTCCGGGAACAAAAAATTTACCATCTCTTTTTGCGACAACTGTTTCAGAAAACGAAACCGCGCCGCCCGCCATAACAACTTTACAGGAAACAGCCAGCCAGCCCACTCCGGCCAAAAGCCCGGCCGCGGCAAATCTTACAAAAGCAACAGAAACTCAAGCTCCTACCGCCTCTCCGGAGGCCGAAAACATAATAACCAAAAACACGCTGGCGGCTGCCAGCCAAAGCCAGCTCAAAAACGCCGGCCCAAAAACTATTTTTATTTTACTCGGTGTTCTCTTTTTCTCGGCTTTAGCCGCCGCTGGCTTAATTTTCTTCCGCCGCAAAACACAAGCTGACAGCAAGAAATCAGACGATAGTGTAATATAGTTATAAAATTTTTCCTATGTCCGGACAACAAAAAAAGCGCCCAGGTGGCGTTTTTTTAATGCTTTAAATCTTTTCTGCTATAGGACAATTCCATAGAATTGTTCAATCAAATCGGCAATAATTATTTTAAGACGAGATCTATCGTCTTGCGGAAATCATTTGGGAGTTGAGGGTTTAAAGAATAAAAAACATGACCGGCAGTTCCCTGTGCCTCCAAGACGTCCAGGTTTTTTAAAATGGCCAAATGGTTAGAGGTGGCTTTAAAAGAAATTTTTAATTCTTGCGAAATCTCGCTGACATTCATCCGGCGGCCGTCCGAAAGCATTTGAATAATTTTCAAGCGGTTAATATTGGCCAATGTCCTAAAAACTACGATCCATCTTTTCATATTTGCATAATCTCATTAAAAATTAGTCTTTAATCTTATCATAGGACAATTCCATAGAATTGTACAATGCAATGAGTGACGGGCGCCTGACCCGTTAGATGAATTTATATCTAACTGGGGAAGCGATGGGGAGCGGGGTTAAATAACGGCACCCGCCTGCCCGCCTATGGAGGGACGCCTTTTTCATAATTATTTTTGTTTCCACAGCCGCATTAACTCCTTCTTTGCCTCTCCAACTAAGGAAAAAACCTTAATGCCGTGTTTTTCAGATTCGGATTTATAAATCGGCCCCTCGCAGTTAAAAAATATCTCGGCCTCTTTTTTCTGAAACGCTTCGGTGCTGCCCCAGCGCGGCGCTTTTTTATTCCTTTCAAAAATGATCTCTTCCGACTCGCCTATCAAACAAACCCCCGAAAAATCCAGATCCTTAGCCGCCAGGTGCGGCAAGATATTGACTCCTTCAAAAATTGCCGGCTGTCCGGATTTTTTAATACCGTTAACCCGCGCAACGATGGCGGGCCAAATTGCTTCCGATTGATTTTTCAAATTCTGCCAATGCTTCAGACAACTTGTCTGGTTCCAATATATCTGTTCATCCTTATTCCAAAAAAACTGCACCCATTTATCAAGTTCCGGGTCTTTTCGCATTTCTTCGCGCCAATCATCTATATCAAAATGCGCAGCGCCGGTGGCTTTGGCGATTTTTTTGGCTAAATAACTTTTACCGGCGGAGGGAATGCCGGTTATAAATAGATGTTTCATAAAAAATCATTATTTACCTATTCGTTCGCCTGCCTGCCAACAGACATAGGACAATTCCATAGAATTGTACAATGCAATGGGTGACGGCCGCCTGACCCGTTAGATGAATTTATATCTAACTGGGGAAGCGATGGGGAGTGGGGTTAAATAACGGGGACTGCCTCGCCCTTCCGAAGCATTCATGCGAAGGAGGGACACCTTTTCTGCCTCTTTTCTGCCTCTAGTTTTCGAATATCATTCTTTTATAAACCTTTCTCGTTGTCTCTACATCCCGCTTGCAATATTCTAAAATCTCTTTTACTTTTCCGGCTTTATAGAATTTACAAACCTGCGATCCGTCAATACCCTCTTTGGGCGTCGGAATTTTTAAAGACAAGGCTAATTTTTCCAAACCAACAGAATCGCGCCCCCATCTAACCCATTCTTTCATTGTATCAAAAATAGGAAAATTCCTGTATCTGGCGAAATTCAAGTCCTTGCTGGGCCTGACACCGTTAATTATTGAACGTTGATAAATAAATCTCAAATCAAAATCCATTACGTTATGGCCTATAAAAAGATCGCAAATACCGGCAATTTCCCAGAATTTTCCCAGCATTGCCGCCTCGCCCGCGTCATCGGAACATAAAACCTCCATCGGTCCGTCATCTATGGCATAAGCAATGCATAAGATCCGGCCGAATGTGCCGTCAAAAGAAAACTCTTCTAGGTATTCTTCAAAATCAATATTTGCTTTACCTTTTTTCTCTTTTTCTTTTTTAAATAACAATTCTAAATCCTGCCTGCATTCTTCCGGAGCAGGAAGAGTCTCGATATCTAAGAAAATTTTTTGCATATAAATAAGTTTTTATTTATTTCCTTATATTTTTGTATTTACCTATTCGTACGAATTAGACAATACTATCTTTGGCCGACTTAATTCATACGGCTTTTTTGACTTGGGGTCAAAAATATTTCTAGTTCGCTCAATTAACATATTTTAAATTAATTATTCTCTTTTTATAAAATTATTTAGAAACTCGTTTATTCCTTTTATAGAAATATTCTTTAAATTAGGTGGCTCCAAATTATTTTTTTTATATAAATTTTTTAACCGGTTTAATAAATCGACTCTCATCTGTAAAAATTTACTATTTTCAATTTTGTTTATCTGCGGAGGCCTTCCTATCTTAAAAAATTTAAATGTATTATGAATAGCACTCCATTTTTCCATTTTTTTATTATAGGGATGATCATATCTAATTTCAATATTGTGCTGCCGCGCTCTTTTCCTAAAATCTCTTATTTTAGTATCCGACCAACCAACTTTAGTGTGAATATAATAATCTTTTTCTGTTTGCCCCCTTCTCCACATACTCGGCTGAAAATTGTCGCTTGCAGATTCTAACGGACGATATCGACAATCCGCAACTTGTACCCCCCATTTTTTACAATATTCTAATTTTTTTAACATTGCTTCATAGGGTGTGTCGAAATTATATATCATGAATACAGCGATATCTTTTGATGGATAACCAGCTTTCAATAAATGAACTAATTGTTTTTTTATGAGTTTTGCGTCTTTTAAATCATTGTCCCATGCAATTCTTATATTATAAAATCTTGCTTTTTTTAACATGACTGCTAAATCTGGTTCTGCACTAAGTAGTCTACCGTCAAATCCACTTTGTGATTCAAACGATACAGGTCTTCCATTGATTCTTAAATTTACTATCTCCTTTAGAATTTCTTTTTTATGCGGATTTGCTAAGAAATTATTATCATAAAATATAACTCTATTTTTTCCGACTTTAATGATTTCCTTTATAATTTCATCCGCATTTTTATAAGTCATTTTTGGTTCGATTTTCCAGGTACCACAAAATTTACACCTTCTTATACACCCCCTCATACCGTGCATAACATGATAATCAATCTTCCCTTCAATAAGGGAATAATCTGGCAAAAAATTCTCTGCATTTTGATTTACCCCTTTTTCATAATTTACTTTATATTTTCTGGCTAAATTTTTAAATTCTTCTGTTTCGTGATGCAATGTGACATAAACTCCACCAATTATTATTTTTGCTTTAGGAAACAACTTCCTATAATATTCAACTGTATCCCATACATATTTTGACCAATAAGTAAAAAGCGAAGTAATTAAAATTTTTACAGGTTTAAAATAATCTATTTCTTTTTTTGTCTTTTTCCCCCTAACTAATTTTACTTTATCACCAAGAGATTTGTGATAGTTACCGAGCTTTAAAAGGCCAATGGGTACGAAATTTTTATGTACTCCATTGGCCTTATTCTTACTTTTGGTAGGATATGGAAAATTTGGTTCAACCAATAGAATGTGCATATAAAATTTTTTAGACCCCTAGTTCTTTACTTAATTTTGTACATTCTTTTGTAAGTTTTCCAATTATAAATTTTGCCTGACCATCTTTTTTTATTTCATCTCTTTTTTCTATAGTGAGATCGCGCATCTTCTTGGTTAATTCTTCAGCATCGCGAAGAAAAGTTGATGTCAGGGTAATATCCCTCGCTTTTTGTTCATAGTAAGCTTGATCTACTTTTTCGCCCTCTTCCAATTTTCTTTTCGATTTTCTATCAAGCCATAATTTAGGAATTTTACGCACATCTTGCGCTGTTGGCACTTGTCCATTTTTAATATATTTTATGACTTTTGATATAATTTCCGTATCTTTATTTCTCTTTATCTTCCAAATTTCAGCATTTGCCTTAACTTGTACAAAATGACTAAATTTATCTTTATCTTTTATTTTTTCTTCTACCATAGTCTTATAAGCCCATACGTGATCTTGAATCCATTTTTCTGAATGATTGACTATTTCTTTAACTGTTTCTATTGAATATCCATCTTCATCGAGCATCTTTTCCATCCAACAACCCTTTTCAAAAGTACCCCATTCTATTTTGCCAATAATGTGCTCACTTCCTAATAAGCTGTCAATTTTTTCTTTATTTAATTCTTTTGCTAAAATAATCTGACAATTAATAAATCTCCATTTTTCTTCTTTCGATTCGTTGTATAAATGTCTAAAACAACATAAGCGAGTATTGCCTTCAAGCACAAAATTATTATATACAATTACCGGATGTATTAGACCACCATGCTTCTCTATTGAGCGGCTTAATTTACGTGTTTCATTTCTCTCAAATAATTCTTTATCTATCAACTCGTCGCTTGTCTTCATTTTTGGTTTTTGCATCACAATAGACAGTATCCTTGGATTTTCTGGATAAAATTTTAATTCAAAAATGTCCAATTTTTTATATTCAACAGGTATTCTTTCTCCACCTAAATCAATGTAAGGCTTATTTTCTTGTATCATAATATTAAATTTATCCTAAGATTTTTAATAAATCATATTTTGTAAGAAATTTTTCTTTGGTTTCGAGAGTTTTAATATCACCAAGAGTGAATTGCGCTAATAAAAATTTCTTCTGCAATATTTCATCTGTATACTCGTCAATTGTATCTTTTGCAATAATTTTAATAATTTTACATTTTTTTTCTTGGCCAATCCTGTGGATACGATCCTGGGATTGAATATAATCGTCCATCTTAAAACTTCTATCTAGATAGATTGCATTATTAGCTGCTGTCAACGTTAACCCCTCTTTAGCTGCAGCAGGATTTGCAATAAGCAATTTACATTCTTCATCGTTCATAAATTTATCTACGACTTTATTTCTATCATCGATTGACATTTCTCCAAATAGCATTTGTGCGCCGTAATTTTGATATCTTTTTTTCAATGTTCTTATATTTCTCCTAAAACTCGACCAAACAATTGCCTTTTCGTCTTTTAATATTTCTTTAAGAATACTATCCAACTTACGAAATTTTACGGGTATAGAATTGTAAGATTCATCAATAAGACCGGGATTGCTTGCAATTTGCGTTAATCTTAATAATTTTACTAAATAATTTTCTATTTTTTTTCTTATTACCGAGCCATCCGTTTTTTTGATTTCAACATATAATTTTTTTCTTAGATCTTCGTATATTATTTTCTGTTCTCTATCGAGCGTAACAAAAACATCAGTATAAATCTTTTCTGGCAACTCCAATACACTTTTTGTTCTTCTTATCGAAACTTTGTTAATTTGATCTCGTAACTCCGATAACTCATGTTCATATTTTCTTAACGATCCTTCGCCTTTTAATCTTATGTAAAACTTACTTTTGAAATCCTTAAAATTAGACCCTAATGTTTTTCCATCATCTAAAAAATAAAATTGAGACCAGAGATCTTCAGGCCTGTTTGGCAATGGAGTCCCTGTAATAATTATTTTTTTAATTGCTAAATTTTTTATCTCAAAAATTGATTGAGCTGTTTTTGATTGTGGATTTTTAATCGCAGTAGACTCATCAAGCACAATTGCAAATTTATATAATCCAAGAAATACTTTAATTTTTTCTAATTCTTGACTAACAGACTCATAATTTATTATGTGAAAATGCGAAAAATGCATGAAGGAACGCCCCCTTTTTCTTCTAGCGCCGCTAATTACATTCGATCTTAAATGACTATGTTTAAATATTTCTCTCTCCCATGTTTTTAATAAAGTCTTTTTGCATATTATCAAAACAGAATCAATTATCCCCTGTCTCATATTATCACAAAGTGCATCGATGACAATCTTACTTTTTCCTAATCCTTGTTCATCAAACAAAGGAATTTCTTTTCTTATTTTGACAAATTCTGTAGCTTCTATCTGATGCTCCAATGGTTTTGTTTTTGAAGAAAAATCAAAATTCATTTTCTTTTTTTGATAAAAGTTCATCTGGCATCCAAACATATGAAATATTATTCTTTCCGATTAGGTCTAAGTATAACAAAATTTTTCTTAATTTCTTTTCTGAAGACCGCGGTATACCTATAATCAATTCGCATAAATTTCCAGATTTTGTAATCAAATTAGAATAATCTCTAAACTGCTCTCTTGTCCTTTTGGAGCTTAAATCAGAGTCTGTTTTTGCTTCTCCAATACATATCTTTTTATTTCTTATATTAATTCCAATAACATCGGGCCTATGTTTCTTAATTATCGGCGGAACATTTAAAGAAATATTAGCTATCAAACCTTCGTTCCCATCGAAACTGACTACCTCATATCCGCCTAATCGCATTTTCCGGGCCACAAGTCCTGCTATTAATTGATGAGATCTCGAGGCCATATTATTTTTTAAATTGCTTAACTAGCTTATCTAGGGCACAATGAAGATTTTTTAACAACTTCCTTCTTTGAGGATTCTCTCCCTCGATTATTTCTTCTTCTTCGAATCTATGCATATTTTTTAATCCTTCTATCACTTCCTCCACAGCTTCGAAAAGCCTTGAAGAAAACCCTGGCCTAGCCACACTCAATTCATCAATTGCACATCTGTATCCACATTGAACAATCATTTCTTTTGCTTTTTCGTTTTCGAATATTTTCCGGAGATTTCTAACGTCTTGCGCTCGTTTTATTTCGCCAGTGCCAATCCATTTACAAAAATCTTTTATTGATAATCCAACATCCTCCATCCCTTGCTTTATTTTGGGATTTTCATACTCAACAAAATATGAAAATTTATTAAGAGCATCCGCTTGAGATCCATATTCTGGCAAAAACTGATTTGTCATGTTTTCGTATGCTATCTTCCATTTTCTTATTTCATTTTTACTTAATTTAGTTTGACTTTGTAATTCTTCTTCTGTATATCCTTTTTTTCCCCATAAAATATATAACATCCTAGCTCTTTCATATACTTCCCAATCATTAGCTCCTCTTAAATGCTGAAGTAATCTTATGAAATTTTTTTCTCTATCATTAGTATTTTGAGGCAATAT
>JAHIST010000053.1 GCA_018818145.1 Patescibacteria group bacterium | reverse complement strand
TGTTAAATTCCGAACAATGGTGGCTGACGCTGAAAAAAACGGCGCCCAGTGGTCGCAAAAAGAAGACAAGAGAGTTACCCGGGTCGGCAAATTTTTAAGAAAAACCAGACTGGATGAACTGCCGCAGCTTTGGAATGTTTTAAAAAATGATATGTCCTTCGTGGGCCCGCGACCGGAACGGCCGGAATTCGCTTTTTCCAACGAGCTGCTTGCCAAAATTCCTTTTTATCAAATCCGCCACACGATTAAGCCGGGCCTGACCGGCTGGGCACAAATAAAATATCCCTATAGTTCTTCCATTGAAGATAATCTGCAAAAACTGCAATATGACCTATATTATACGAAAAACAGTTCATTTATTCTGGATTTGGTAATTATTTTAAAAACTATTAAAATAATTTTAAGCGCTGCCGGAAGATAATCATGGACTTTCTTGAAATAATAAAAAATAGGCGAAGCGTGAGAAACTTTACCAGCCAACCGGTTGACAAAGAATTAATTGTTAAACTGGTTGAGCTTGCCACACACGCTCCTTCGGCATGCAATATCCAGGGCTGGCATTTTATAGTTGTTGACGATGAAAAAATAAAAAATTGGCTTGTTGACGAAGGCGGCTCCGTTGTTATAAAAAATGCTCCGGCTGGAATTTTAATTTTGTACGATAATCGGACAAAAAATACTGAATACCAAGACCATATTCAAAGCGCCGCTGCAGCCATTGAAAATTTACTGCTGGGCGCAACCTATCATAATCTTGGAGCCTGCTGGATTTGTCATCTACCACCTAAAAATCGAGTTCGCCAGATTTTTTCTATCCCGAAACATATGGACCCAATTGCCTACCTGCTTTTGGGCCATAAAGAAAAAATCTCTGTTGATATGCCGCGCAAGTATCAGGTCGAACAAATGATAAGTCATAACCGTTATAATGGCCGAGTTAACGAAAAAAATAACCAACCCATTCTTTGGATTAAAAAAATCTTAATGAAAATTTATTATCTGGCCCCGCTGGCAATTAAAAAAGGGTTTTTGAATAAATATATTGACAAAAAATTCGTAAAGAAATTTAAAAATTGATTATGTCTAAATATAAAATAGCCGGCCTGACGGCCGTTGTGCCTGTTTACAATGAGGAGCTGATCGTGAAAAAAGTCATTGAAGATCTTAAGGCCTGCCTTAGCCAATCAGAAATTAGCTGGGAAATTATCGCGGTTAACGACGGCTCAAAAGATAAAAGCCAAGAAATCCTGGAAGAAATTAACGGCATTAAAATTTTAAAGCACGCTGAAAACTACGGCTACAGCGCCAGCCTAAAAGCCGGCATTAAAGAGGCCTATTATGACTGGATTTTAATCATTGACGCTGACGGCACCTATCCGATTTCACCTATCCCGGAATTCTTAACTTACGCTGGCGACTATGATATGATCAGCGGCTGGCGCACCGGTAAAAATCATGACGCCCGCTGGTTTTATCTACAAAAATTGGGTAAATTATTTTTAAAAAAGCTAATTAGCTATATTACGCACCAAAAAATTGAAGACGCGAACTGCGGTTTGCGCGTTTTTAGTAAAAAAGCGGCCATGGAATTTTGGCATCTCTACCCTGAAAGATTTTCTTTCACCGCCACTTCGCTAACCGCCTTTTTGTCTCATGGCTACACGGTAAAATTTTTGCCCATAGATTACCATCCGCGCCAAGGCAAGTCTGGCATTCGACCCATCAGGGATTTTTATAATTTTATTAATTTAATTTTAAAAATTGCCCTCTTTTTCCGCCCGTTGAAAGTGTTCACACCAATTAGTCTACTCTTGTTTTTCGCCGCCATCGCAATGGCCGCCTACTCTACAATATTTATGCCTAAAATTATGGACACTTCCGTAACGCTTCTCTTTGTGGCCTCTTTGCAAACTTTATTTTTCGGACTGTTAGCCACCTTGATCGTTCAGCGGCCTAAATAAAACAAACCAACAGACTATGAGAGTCTTATTAATTAATCCTCCCGATTCCAACGAAATTTTAAGCTGTAATCCTGAATTAGTAAAAAAAGAGCGCGGGTGTGATCCTCCGCTCGGTCTTTTATATTTGGCTGGATATTTGGAAAAACAGTCAGGATTAGAACTTAAGGTCATTGACGCGCAAGTCGAAAAACTAAACTACCAACAGCTGAAAAGACAAATTAAAGAATTCATGCCGACGGTGGTGGGTATGACTATTATGACCTTCACTATTTTTGATGTGCTGGAAGTTATAAAAATCGTTAAAAAGGCATCCCCAGAGATCAAGATTGTCCTGGGCGGCCCGCACGCTCATATCTATCCGAAAGAAACTCTGGACTTGCCTGGCGTTGATTTTGCGATTCTGGGCGAAGGTGAAATGGCCTTTGCCGGCTTGCTCGCCAATATTAACCAGCCGGAAAAATTAAAAGCAATAAAAAATTTGGCCTTCAAACATAACGGTCAATTCATTAACACCGGCATCCAGGACTTCATCAAAAAACTGGATGACCTGCCCTTTCCGGCTAGACATCTTGTCCCTTATAAAAAATATTCCAATCTCTTGGCAAAAAAAATGCCGCACACCACCATGTTCACCTCCCGAGGCTGTCCGTATCAGTGCACCTTCTGCGACCGACCCACCATGGGCAGATTTTTTCGCGCCCGTTCAGCTAAAAATGTGGTGGACGAAATGGCACTCTGCGTTGAAATGGGCATCGCCGAAATCTTTATTTATGACGACACCTTCACTGTTGACCGCCAGCGGGTGCTTGAAATTTGCGACGAAATCCAAAAACGTGGCCTAAAATTCACCTGGGACATTCGGGCGCGGGTCAACACAGTAGACGAAGAGGTTTTAAAAAAATTGAAAGCGGCCGGGTGCGAACGCATTCACTACGGCGTGGAAGCCGGCACCGAAAAAATCTTAAAAGTCTTAAATAAAGGCATCCATTTGGACCAGACTCTGGCCGTTTTCCGACTAACCCAAAAAATAGGCATCTCCACTTTTGCTTATTTTATGATCGGCGCGCCAGAGGAAACCCAAGAAGATATTTTAGACTCCATTAAATTCGCTAAAAAACTAAATCCAGATTTTGTCCAGGTAACGACGCTGACGCCTTTTCCGGCAACGAAAATATATCTAGACGCTTTAGCTGGCGGCGAAATAAAAAATGATTACTGGCTAGAATTTGCCAAACATCCTACCCGAGATTTTAAAACTCCTCATTGGACGAAAATTTTATCGGAACAAGATCTGCAAAACCTGCTGACTCGTTTTTATAAAAAATTCTATTTGCGTCCCGGCTATATCTTAAGGCAATTAGTGCAGGTTCGTTCGTTGAATGAGCTTATAAAAAAGGGTCGAGCCGGCTTAAAGATACTTTTTTCTTAATTTAATGCAAGCTTTTATATCTCGAATTATTCAAGAAATAAAATATCAGAGGCAAAAAGATTGGACATTCCAAGAAGTGGGCGCGCACTGGGACGCCACCACCGATTACGACGATATTAACGAACGAACTTATTCTTATTTCCGCCGTTTTGTTGACAGCTTTGCGCTTTATCCGGAAATTGAACCCGGCGAAACCCTGGATATCTGCACCCGCACGGGCAACGGTACTTTTTATTACTGGCAACGCGGCAAAATAAAAAAGGTGGTTTGCGCCGATGTTTCAGAAAAAATGCTGCAGCTTTGCCGCGAACGGCTTAAAGAAACTGACCTGGAATATGAATTAAAAATTTTCACCCAGCTCCCCCTGCCGTTTGCCGATAAGCAATTTGACAATATTTTATGTTTTGAAACGATAGAACACATTGCTCAGCCTTCTCTTTTCTTGAAAGAGATTAGCCGCATTATCAAACCCGGCGGCATCCTGGTTTTAACAATGCCCAACATCTTGTGGGAGACAATCCATTCTTTAGCCGCGGTTTTCAAATTCCACCACAGCGAAGGGCCGCATACTTTTTTGCGAAAAAATTTTGTCGCCAAAGAGCTGACCAAAAATAACTTTAAAATCATCGCCCGGCAAACCACGGTTTTAATCCCGGGCGGCCCCAAAAAACTAATTAAATTAGGCGAATACTTAGAAAAAAAATTGCCGGCTTCTATCTTGAATTCCCTGGGCCTGCGGCGCATTTTTATTTGCCAGAAAAATTAGAATAAAAACATGCAATTACCTCAAAAAGAAAACCTTAAGACCAGCAATCCCGAGAATCCGCCCCAGCGCTATCATCAGCCTCTTATCAGACACATTTACATTAAAAGACTGCAAATGGCCCTAGACTTTTTAAAGGCTGCTGTTCCTTATGAAAACTTGCTCGAAATAGGCTACGGCAGCGGAGTTTTCTTTCCTGAATTAGCCAAGCTAAGTAAAAATCTTTATGGCTTGGAGGTTTTCCCAGAAGCCAAAAAAGAAACCGAACCTATGCTAAAAAAAGAAAATCTCCAAGTACAACTCCTAACCGGTAGCGTCACCGCCATGCCCTTTCCTAATAATTTTTTTGACGCTATCGTTTGTATCAGTGCCCTAGAACACTTAAGGCCAGAGGACGTGGAAAAAGCCATTTTAGAAATCAAGCGAGTAGTAAAAAAAGGCGGCCTGATTGTTTTAGGCTTTCCTTCTGGCCGCAAATTAATGCAGCTTTATTGTATACTGATCAAGCGCAATTTGCATTTTGACCTCCATCGCTCCGACCATAATTTAATTTTGGAGAAATTAAAGAAAAACCTAACGATAAAAAACGTCAAAAAGCTTTTCTCTTTTTTACCGATCTATTTTGTCGTCAAATGTCAAAAATGAAATCTCAATTAAAAATACTTTTAATTAATCCGCCTTATACTAATTTTGAGGGCATGAAAGAGTCCGGCGGCCATATGCTCTCGCTGGGCCTGGCTTATGTCGCGGCTTTCTTGCGATCAAGAACTAACGACCAAATAGAAATTTTGGACACGGAAGTTGAAGGCTTAAATTACGGCCAAATAAAAGACCGGATAAAAAAAGCTAAGGCGGATGTTTGCGGTCTAACCTGCCCCACGCCAACCATGGCTCATGTTGGCCGCCTGGTCAAATTGATTAAAGAAATCCTGCCCGCCAGCCAAACTGTTTTGGGCGGAATTCATCCAAGCGTTATGCCTGAGCAATCGCTTCGGGAAACCGGCGCTGATTTTGCGATTTTTGGTGAAGGAGAAATAACTTTTTACGAATTAATCGAATCCTTTAAACAAAATCAACCGGAATTTTCAAAAATAGCGGGATTAGCCTGGCGCTCAGGCGAAAAGATAACCATCAATGAACCCCGTCGGCTTATTCAAAGCCTAGACGATCTGCCTTTTCCGGCGCGCGACTTATTTAATTTACCACTTTACTATTCTGCGCCGACCAAAAAGGTCAGCGAAGAAAACGCCACGCCCATTTTAACTTCCCGCGGCTGCCCTTTTAACTGCATCCACTGCTGCTCCCGCGTTGTTTGGCGCGGACAATTGCGCTTTCGCTCAGCACAGAATGTTTTGGCGGAAATTGAAGAATGTATCAAAAAATACAACTTAAAAGAATTTAATTTTTTTGACGACACTTTTACCGTTAACCGCGAGCGCGTCATGGAAATTTGCCAAGGATTGATTGACCGCCGCCTAAATATTTCTTGGATTTGTTTTTCGCGCGCCAACACCATTGACCAAGAACTGATTAAAATTATGGAACAGGCCGGCTGTAAAAAAATCTCTTTTGGCTTGGAAAGCGGGTCGCAAGAAATTCTAAATTTAATGCGCAAAAATACCACGCTTCAGATGGCGCACCAAGCCGTGCAAATTGTGGCGGAGAATAATATCGCGGTTCATGCCAGCTTCATGCTGGGGAACGTCGGCGAAACCGAAGAAACTATAAAAGAAACCATAAAATTTGCCAAAAGCCTGCCCCTGGACAATGCCACCTTTTTTATCACCTCGCCCTTTCCGGGCACCGACCTTTATACTATTGCCAAACAAATCGGCAGTATTAACAGCCAAACCCGCTGGGAGGAATTTGCGCCGCTCACCAACACTTCTCCGATTTTGGTGCAAAAAAATGTTTCTAAAGAGCGCCTGGTCTACTGGCAAAAGAGAGCTTTTAGAGAATTCTATCTGCGGCCAAAATATATCAAAAGGAAACTGCGACTTTTGGCCTCCCGCGACGGAATAAAAACTTTGCTCGAGGGCTTACGGATACTAATTAGGATACTATTCAAAAAATCGTAAAAAATTAAATATTTATTAACATGTATCTGGGAATTGTTTCTTTTTTTCTTTCAAAAATAAACACCGATAAATTTTCCGAACTGATAAAAAAATCGGCAATTTTGACTATCCCTTATAAAATCGTCGCCCAAAGACTAATTGATAAAAATTTCCCCTCACACATTTTTTTAGAAACTACCAGTGCCTGTAATTTACGGTGCCAAATGTGTGCCCGAAACCTTGCCCCAATAAAAATCGGCTTCCTGGATTTAGGCCTGGCTAAAAAAATCGTGGATGAGGCGACCGCTTTTGGACCGCGCACTTTCTCGCTGCACCTCTTTGGCGAGCCGTTGTTATACCAAAATCTGTCCGAGCTGATTAACTATATCAAAAATAAAAATCAAAAAAATACTATTTTGCTCACCACCAACGCTGTTTTACTTTCAGGACAAATTGGCCGAGATTTGATCACTTCAAAACTGGATAAAATATTTGTGAGCATCCACGCCTCAACCAACGAGCATTATCAAAAAATAACCGGCACCAATAATCTTGACCGAGTTGAGACTAATATTAAAAATTTAATTAAGCTAAAAAAAGAAACAAGCACCCACCTACCCAAAATTCATCTGCGCTTAGTGATTTCCAAAGAAGAAAAGGGAGAAATTACTAATTTCTATCGCAAATGGAATTCGTTGCCGATAACGATTGATGTAAGAGAGCCGCATAATTTTGGCGGACGCATTGAAAGCAGTCGGGAAATAAAGACCCGACGCTATCCCTGTTATCACCTCTGGTTCTCGCCGGGCATCACCTGGGACGGCCAAGTAATCATTTGCTGCAACGACACTTTCCGCGAGGCAGTCATCGGCGATGCCACCAAAGAAAGCCTTCATAAGGTTTGGCGCGGCAAACAACTTAAGCTTTTCCGTCATTACCACCTAACCGGCCAATACGATAAAATATCCGTCTGCAAAAACTGTGATGTTTGGACGACTTATCCTGATATATTTTTCAAATGGCAAAAAAAGTTGGCAGAAAAAGTAACGCCTCCTTAATATGCTGACAAAAAAATAACATTTTTATATTCTTAAGAATGCGAGAATGTCGTTTGTTATGAAAAATTTCCTAAAAAAACTGCTTAAAAAAAGCTACATACTTATCGGCTTTTTTATTTTCTTCTGGATTTTGAGAGACGTTGACTTCGGTCATCTAAAAGACTCCTTCTCCAAAATAAACTTTCTTTATTTTATCCTGGCTTTATCACTTTATTTGCCGACAATGTTTGTACAATCCTACCGCTGGAAAAAAATAATGGATGCGCAAAATATCCACTATTCGACCAAAGAAGCAATTTTAATGTTTGGATCAGCCACTCTTTTGGGCTTAATCACGCCGGGCAAGATCGGTGATTTTAGCCGAGTGGTTCATCTGAAAAAAGATAAGCATTCTTTAACCAAGTCTTTTCTAAATGTTTTTTTAGATAAATTCAGCGATCTCGTCTTTGCCTTTTTATTTGTGGGCATCAGCTTAATTTCCTTACCTCTCATTCCCGACCTCCCGTTCAATTTCGCCGTTGCGGCGTGGTGGTTTATTTTAATTATTGTGATTGCCGTCTCAATCTTTTTTCTTATTTATAAGAATCAGCGGCTAAGAAATTCTTTTAAAATTGTCCTATCAGAGCTCAAAAAATTCAACTATAAATACTTAATATCGATTTTTTCTATCACCGTTATCATCTGGTCAATGTATTTTATTTATTTTTATTTAACGGCTGCCAGCATCGGCTTGAGCGCTCATGTCGACTTCTTTTATCTTTCTTTTACCGCCGCTTTGATTGTTATTGCCACTTTCCTGCCTATCTCAATCCTAAACATTGGCACTAGAGAAACAATTTTAATTTTTTTACTCTCGCCCTTTGGTATAAGCAAAGAACAAATTATTCTTTTCTCCCTGCTAATTCTAATTGGTTTGGTAGCGCTAGCCGTCCTTTCCTTTTTCTGCTGGCTCAAAAAACCACCCCTCTAATTATCTTTCTAATCAGAGATTATAGAAAAGCCGCTGGCGGCTCGACAATTTAAATAAAGTTAGCAGTATATAAACCATTACTAGCGGTTTATTTGACCATATTTAACAACCACGAACGCAACGGGCTGACCGGCTGATAAATTATTTTAATATCGTCGGAACATAAATTTTTCACCTGGGCCGAGGAAACTATTTCTTGCGTCAATTTATCTGGATAGCCAACAATATATTTTACTTTATAATCCGAGAAGGCCTTCTGCAGCTCCCCTTTTTCAATAAGCGCCTGCACGGTTTCTGGCGCGAAAGCTACAAGATTTTTATCAGTCAAGTAATTTAGGGCCAGGCCGTCATACGCCGGCATTCCGAAAGCGATAATTTCTTTTTCAGATACATTCTCTGCGGATATTAAATCCTCATAAGCTTTAACTTTCAGCCAGCTGCTTTGATCATAAA
Source organism: Patescibacteria group bacterium (assembly GCA_018818145.1). Lineage (GTDB taxonomy): Bacteria > Patescibacteriota > Minisyncoccia > Portnoybacterales > GWB1-42-6 > JAHIST01. The sequence continues at coordinate 309 of JAHIST010000053.1, read as the reverse complement.
CCCTGCCCCAGGCGACCCGTCCCGCCAAAACGAAATTATAAGCAATTGCCAAACTTATTATTGTAACAAGTAAGCAATATTTCCAGCGCACTGAAAAATTTTCCTTAACTTTGTCCAAGATCTTTTTTATACCCACGGCAACAGGCAAGGCGAATGCCCAAGCAAAATCCATTGTGTGATCACGGCTAACCAAAACCACAAAAGACATTATCAAAAGGAATCCGACAATCGTGTATATTATTAAACGGCTAATTTCCTTGTTTTGAGAACGGAGCTGCCATATTCCTAAAATAAACAAAATAAAAATTA
>JAHIST010000052.1 GCA_018818145.1 Patescibacteria group bacterium | reverse complement strand
TAGAAGCGACCGTCAGCCAAAGAGAATCTTCAACCGAAGAAAAAATCATGTAAAAAATCATTATGCCGGTCAAAAATAAAACCGCTTCGCGGGGAATAATACCCAAAGAAGCCAACGTAACAATAAGAATTTCCGTGGCAAAAACTATATGTAGTGGCGTAAGATATCTTTTCAGAAATTTTCTAATTTACAATTTACAATTTACAATCAATGACTAAATTTTTAAATTTTAAAATTAATTCATTGAAAATTCATTAAAAATTTAAAATTGGTTAATTGAAAATTAAGCGTTTAATAACGCAGATAGTGTTTCCTGCGCGCATTTTTCCCACGAAAATTTCGCCGCCTGTCCCCTGCCCCTGACAATCAGTTCGCTGCGCAGATTTGCGTCATCAACTATTTTTTTCATCGCCCGATAAATTTCTTCAACGTCAGAATTATTTTTTATCAGAAACGCCGCGTCTTCGGCGACTTCTTTAAGCGAAGTGCCATCGCTGATAATCACTGGCGCGCCGCAACTCATCGCTTCCAATGGCGGCAAGCCGAATCCTTCGTAATCTGAAAGATAAATAAAAAACGCGCAAGCGCTATACAATAATTTTAAATCAGAATCGCCGATAAAATCAACTCTTAAAATTGCCCGACGGCCCAGCGATTCGTTTTCGCGAACAATGAGGTCATCTGTGTTTCTCGCACGGGTATAATCCTTGCCGCCCAAAATCAGCTGATAGTCTGGCTTTTCCGCAGCCAAACGGCCAAACGCCCCAATAACTTCTGGCAAATAGCGCCGGGAAAAAATTGAGCCGATATATAGCCCAAATTTATCCATAATACCAAATTTTTTTAATTTTTCCGCCTCTCCTTTATAAGGAAAGGATTGGCTTGCCCGCCGAAGCCTTGGCGAAGGCGGGGGTAAGATTATTCCTAAATCCGCCGCTAAATAAGTTAATTTAACTTTTTGAGGATTAACGCGATAATATTTTATTACTTCCTGCCTGGTGAATTCCGACGGCACAAAAATCATTGTTGACTTTTGCGCGGCTTTTTTAGAGACCCATTTTAGCAAAATCTTATCCACGCGGCTTGACCAATTAAACCATTCCGGATGCGCCTCATAAATTATATCGTGAAGCACTAAAGCAATTCTGCCTTTATAGCAAAGTGGCGCCACATAGCCCGGACAAAATAAAATATCAACTTTGTCTTTCTTCGCTGCCCGCGGCAAATCCCAATGCACAAATTTTGCCGTGCTGCCGACTTGCAATAATTTTTTTTCAAACAAATTTGATTTAGGTAAATCGTCGGGAATTTCGTTTTTAAAATATAAAATGAATTGGAAATTGGAAATTGCCGCCCCTGGCGAGCCTCGCCTCTGGCGGGGAAATTGGAAATTTAATTTACTCCACTCCCGAAGTAAATTTGCGAGATACCGGCCGACACCGGTGCGATTGCCCTCCAAATTGTGAGCGTCAATGCCAACTATCAAAATTTCTAATTTCTAATTTCTAATTTCCCCGGCCTCGCCTTCGGCTTGCCGAGGGCGGGCTAATCCAGCCCTAGCTGCGGCGGGACTTTATTTGAAAACTGGAAATTGAAAATTGGTTATTTCTTAATAATACCCTGTCAACTTTCCTCTTTTTCCTCGCCAAAAATCCACCACCCCTCTCATCACCGGCCTGGCCCAATTTCTTTTATAGCCGACCAATAATTTTATCACCTGTTTGGCAAAAATCCAAAAACTGATTAAATAAGTTAAGGTCTTTGAGCCAAAGCGTGAGGCTAAAATCAGGCCGTTGCGGGAATGGTAATAAATATACGGATAAGAAAATTCTTGAGTGCTTTTGGAAGCTTTATGATAAATTTTTGCTTCGGGCACAAGCAAACATTTGTACCCGGCTTGCCGAACGCGCTGGCACCAGTCATTGTCTTCATAATACAAAAAATAATCTTCGCTGATCAAACCAATTTTTTTAATAACTTCCTTTTTTACTAACAAACACGTACCGCTAATGTAATCGACCTCCTTTGTCTGATTATACTGTCCGCTGTCATTTTGGCGATAACCAATGAGCTCGCCGCGCGTAAAATTTCCGGTTATTTTTCCACCAGCTGACCAAATTAGCCGTTTTTCATCATAAAATAAAATTTTCGGCCCCAAAATTCCTGCTTCATTATTTTTTTCTGCTTCGGCCACCAGAACGCTCAAAAAATCAGGCTCAACGGTTGTGTCATTGTTCAGCAGCAAAACATAATCCGCGTCGCCCTCCAGCGCCATCTTTATCCCTTGATTATTTCCGCCGGCAAAACCGAGATTATATTCATTAAAAACTTGGGTAATTTTTAATTTTGGGAATGTTTCTTTGGAAAAACGCGTTTTTTCTTTTGACGCGTTATCAATCAAAATAATCTCAAAATTGCCGTAAGCCAAATCGCTCAACGATTTCAGGCACTCAAAAGTATCTCTCCAGCCGTTCCAATTTAAAATGATAATAAAGACTTTTGGTGACATATTAATTTATCCCTCCGCGCATGCGAAAAATTTTGTTCAAATTCAAG